>CAVBFK010000271.1:0-5657 GCA_963594395.1 Lachnospiraceae bacterium | reverse complement strand
AATGCCCCTTAAAAAGGAAGGCGCGAAGGGGTCAAGGGGGCGACCGCAAAGCCCCCTTGTCGCTCTGCAGAGCGAAATCCTTTTGTTGGATAGCATACTGTCGCATAGAACAAGCGGCTTTAGGCCAAGCTTCCAGAGGACTTTGCGGTCGCCCTCTGGACTCCTTCGCATATCCTCTCCGATGAAGTTGATTTGTATTGAAACTTAAAAGTTTCGGAACAGTGCCCCTTCAAGAAAGGGGACTGCGAAGGGGTCAAGGGGGCGACCGCAAAGCCCCCTTGAAGCTCATTCAAAACTTTCTGCAAAGGAATGAGCTTATCGTATGGAACAAGCGAGCTAAGCCCATTATTCCAGGGGCTTTGCGGTTACGGGTCGAAGACTCCGCCCCTGGACCCTTCGCATGCACTGCCAATAATATTGAACTAACTTGTTTATTCCAAAGGGCTTTCCGGTCGCCCTTTGGAAACCTTCGGAGTGCATCCCTTTTCAGAGGCACTGTTCCGCATCTTTTAATTGACCCATTATCACACAAAAAATGCCCCCTGTCGATGAGGACAGGGGGCATGGCGGTGAGGATTACTCCAGACCAGCCATCTTCTTGTAGTTCTCGCGACGCAGCTTTGCATCCTCTTCGGAATGGGTGAACAGCGTCTCGGCAACATTCGGGAAGAGCTTGGCCAGAGAGGTGTACCGAACTTCGCCCTTCAGGAAGTCCTGATAGCTTTCGGTCGGATCCTTGCTGTCCAGCGTCATCGGGTTCTCGCCCGCTTCAGCCTTGGCAGGATTGTAGCGATACAGAGGCCAGTAGCCGCAAGCCACAGCCTTCTTGATCTCCTCCTGAGCCTTGCCCATGTTAATACCATGGTTAATGCAAGGTGCATAGGCGATGATCAGGGACGGACCATGGTAAGCTTCTGCTTCGGTCATAGCCTTCAGCAGCTGAGCGGGAT
Source organism: Lachnospiraceae bacterium (assembly GCA_963594395.1). Lineage (GTDB taxonomy): Bacteria > Bacillota > Clostridia > Christensenellales > Aristaeellaceae > CAKUFA01. The sequence goes on along the minus strand of CAVBFK010000271.1, from coordinate 4,707 downwards.
TGGCGCTCATAGCCACGGTGGCCACGTACACGTAGCCATAGCTCATGGCCATCATGCCCAGGTCCTTCTTCTTGGTGCGCTTGCCGGAAGCAGCGAACTTAGCCACAGAGCCGGTAGGCGTAGACTTGGAAGCCTGTCCGCCGGTGTTGGAGTACACTTCGGTATCCAGCACGAGGATGTTGACGTCCTGGTTCTGTGCCAGCACGTGATCCACGCCGCCGTAACCGATGTCGTATGCCCAGCCGTCGCCGCCGAAGATCCAGATGGACTTCTTGGTCAGCAGGTCAGCATTCTCCTTCACAGCGTTGGCCAGGTCGGCAGCAGCGCCGGAAACCGTCTCGCAAGCGACCAGCAGCTTCTTGCCGGCAGCCTTGGAGGCCTCAGCGTCGTCCATGTTGTCCAGCCATTCCTGACCGGCAGCCTTCACGTCGTCGCTTACGCCTTCAGCGGCCATCAATGCACGGACATTGTCAGCCAGCTTAGCGCGGCGCTGGGTCACAGCCAGGTTCATGCCGAAGCCGAACTCAGCGTTGTCCTCGAACAGGCTGTTAGCCCAAGCGGGACCATGACCCTCATTGTTGGTGGTGTAGGGGCAGGTAGGAGCAGAACCACCGTAGATGGAAGAGCAGCCCGTAGCGTTAGCAACGATCATGCGATCGCCGAACAGCTGGGTAACCAGCTTCACATAGGGGGTCTCGCCGCAGCCTGCGCAGGCACCGGAGAACTCGAACAGGGGCTTCAGAGCCTGGCTGTTCTTCACGGAAGCCTTGTTGGTGATGCGATCGGCCACTTCCGGCACGGTCATGGCATACTCCCAGTTGGCTTCTTCCTTCATCTGAGAATCCAGGGGCTTCATGACCAGAGCCTTCTCCTTGGCGGGGCAGACTTCAACGCAGTTGCCGCAGCCCGTGCAGTCCAGAGGAGAAATCTGCATACGATACTGCATGCCGGCGAATTCCTTGCCGGTGGCCTTCTTGGTCACATAGCCTTCGGGAACCTGAACGCCGTCTTCCACATAGATAGGACGGATGCAGGCATGGGGGCAAACCAGAGAGCAGTTGCCGCACTGTACGCAGTTGTCGGGCTGCCATTCGGGAACCTTCACGGCAATGCCGCGCTTCTCGAACTTGGTGGTGCCGGTGGGAACCATGCCGCGAGGATCCAGTGCGCTGACGGGCAGCTTGTCGCCTTCCTGAGCCAGGATGGGATGCACGAAGGTGTCGAAGTACTCGGTGGTACCATTCACCTTGCGAGCCTCAGCACCGGTGGTGGTGGTGGCCCAATCGGCGGGGATCTTCACTTCCTGCAGGCCGGAAATAGCGATGTCGATAGCGTCCCAGTTCTTCTGGACAACGGCGTCGCCCTTCTTGCCGTAGGTCTTCTTGGCATAAGCCTTCATGTACTCGTCGGCCTGCTCGTAAGGGATCACGTCAGCCAGCTTGAAGAAGGCAGCCTGCATGATGGTGTTGATACGGTTGCCCATACCCACCTTGGCGGCCAGGTCAATAGCATCGATGATGTAGAAGCGGGCATGCTTCTGGCTCAGCTTCTGCTTCATGGAAGCGGGCAGATGAGCGTCCAGCTCTTCAGGCTTCCACTGGCAGTTCAGCAGGAACACGCCGCCGTCCTTCAGAGAGGAGACCATGTCGTACATGGTAACATAAGCGGGGTTGTGGCAGGCCACAAAGTCAGCAGCATCGATCTGATACGGAGACTTGATGGGGCTCTTGCCGAAGCGCAGGTGGCTTACGGTCAGGCCGCCGGACTTCTTGGAGTCGTAGGCGAAGTAAGCCTGTGCGTACATGTCGGTGTGGTCGCCGATGATCTTGATGGAGTTCTTGTTGGCACCAACGGTACCGTCGGAACCCAGACCATAGAACTTGCAGCTGATAGCACCGGCAGGAGCGGCATTGAACAGCTCGCCCAGGGGCAGGGAGGTGCCGGTCACGTCATCGTTGATGCCAACGGTGAAGTGGTTCTTCATCTCGCCGTCCAGGTTGGCGAACACAGCCTTCACATGGGTGGGGGTGAATTCCTTAGAACCCAGACCATAGCGGCCGCCCACCACCTGAATGTCCTTCAGGCCGGCTTCAGCCAGCGCAGCGCAGACGTCCAGGTACAGAGGCTCGCCCAGGGAGCCGGATTCCTTCGTGCGGTCCAGCACAGCAATCTTCTTGCAGGTTGCGGGGATGGCGGCCACGAAGTGCTTCACGGAGAAAGGACGATACAGGTGGCACTTGATCACGCCGACCTTTTCGCCCATTTCGTTCATCTTGGTCACGGCTTCGTCGGCCACGTCGCATCCGGAACCCATGGCGATGATGACCTTGTCAGCATCGGGAGCACCAACATAGTCGAACAGCTTGTAGTGACGGCCGGTCAGCTCACCAACCTGCTTCATGCTCTCTTCCACGATTTCGGGCACGGCCAGGTAGAACTTGTTGCCTGCTTCACGGCCCTGGAAGTAGATGTCGGGGTTCTGAGCGGTACCTGCCTGATGAGGATGTTCAGGATTCAGTGCGCGGGCACGGAACTCTGCCACCTTGTCCCAGGGAACGAGGGGACGAATCTCATCGTAGGTAGGAGCTTCGATCTTCTGGATTTCGTGGCTGGTGCGGAAACCATCGAAGAAGTGCAGGAAAGGCACGGAGCTCTTCAGGGTAGACAGATGAGCAACCAGAGCCATATCGCAAGCTTCCTGAACGGAGTTGCTGGCCAGCATGGCGAAGCCGGTCTGACGGCAAGCCATAACGTCGCTGTGGTCACCGAAGATGGACAGAGCATGATAAGCCAGAGCACGGGCGCTCACATGGAACACCGCGGGGGTCAGCTCACCAGCAATCTTGTACATGTTAGGGATCATCAGCAGCAGACCCTGGGATGCGGTGAACGTGGTGGTCAAAGCACCGGCGGACAGAGAGCCGTGCACAGCACCAGCGGCACCAGCCTCGGACTGCATTTCAGCGATCTTCACAGTCTGGCCGAAAAGGTTTTCACGCTTCTGGGCAGACCACTCATCAGCAACTTCTGCCATGGGGGAAGAAGGCGTGATGGGGTAAATGGCGGCCACATCGCTGAACGCGTAGGCGATATGGCTGACGGCAGTATTGCCATCGACAGTCATTTTCATTGCCATGGATGTACCTCCTTGACGTATTTGAGCGAGCAACAGAAAAACTGTCACCAGCTCAGGACAGACCATCTTTTTCCCTTGCGGAAAGTAGCAGACACGAAGAAGTGCCAACTCCTGCATCGGAAGGGCACGCGAAAAGAAGTGGTATGTCCTCTTCTTCATCATTATAGAACTTTCACGGGAAGGTGTCAATTCTGTGAACGTCGATTTTCTGCACAATTCTGCAAATCTGTCCAAGAATGTGGCTGGATCAGACATGCGGCGTTGCTAAATACATTTTTAACGAAGAAAATAGCACAAAAATATTGTTAAATTTTTTACGTTAAAAATTTGCCGCAGCAACCGAAAAAGTTGTACGGCAAAGCATGCAAACAATGATGTTTTTTGAACAAAGACAGAAGAAAATGTGGAAAACTCGTGTGGTTTTCGGGGTGGGTGCGGGAGGGGGCTTTTGACTCAAAAGCCGCCCTCCCGCAAATCTAAACCGTCATTCCGCCAGAACCACCAGCACCCAGTCGTTGTCGTGGGTCAGGCGGGGAATGGGCTTGACCTCGGCCTGATCCCGGCCGGTCAGGTCGGCAAAGTAGCTCTTCACGCCGCTGACAGGATCCATCCAGTAGGCGGACAGCGTTTTGCCGCGGTAGGGCTTCAGGTCAATGGTGAAGGACTTGCCCAGGTAATCGTAGGCAAAGAGGAAATCCTCGCCCGCATAAACGGCAACGCGGTCGTACTGCGGCTTCTGACCGGAAAGAAGCAGCTCGTCGGCAGAGCGTCCCTTCTGCCAGTCAACGGATTCCATCAGCTTCCGCAGAATGCCCATTTCGCCGGAACCGACGTGATGAACGGAATCCTGCCATACCTGCCGTACGCCGAAGGAGCCCGGCTTCAGGGAATTGGCATACATCTGCTGAACACTGTTGTCACCGTAGGTGTGACCCATGGCGCCGCGGAACACGGACCAGTAAGCATAGCGCCGTACGTCCCATTCGCGCCAGTAGGGCTGGGATAGGTCGTGCAAGCCCTGCAGAATCAGCTCGTAGGAGGGCTCGCCGTCCACCGTGGGCTTGGGCGGATCCATGGCCAGGTCGCGGTCTACATACCGCCAGTTGTCCTCGCCGAAGTACGTCTCCACATCCAAGCGGTTGTCATCCCACGCACCCAGGGTGTACTGGTCGTAGCGGCGGTGACCGGACTGGAACATGTTGAAGTCCAGCCAGGGTTCTTTGTGGAACCAAAGGGAGGAAGACGTGCGGCCGAAGGGATGGTAGCCGATCAGCTTGTCCGGGGTCAGCTCCTTCAGCAGCGTGCCTTCCTGGCAGTAGAGATCGTGATATTCGTCACCGCGGATGTCACCGCCCAGAATCCAGATGATGTTGGGTTTGCTGCCGAACCGCTTGGCAAGGAAGTGCATGTATTCCGATACGTTGTCCGGGGTGAGCAGGTCGCTCTTTACCACGGAGCCCCAAGTGGGCAGAAGCGCCATGTAGATGCCGCATTCGGCGGCCATGTCCACAACCTTCTCGACATGATCCCAATAGGAGGGCTCGCGGGCGTCCGTCTCGTTGGCGGCCAGG
>CAVBFK010000270.1:0-4130 GCA_963594395.1 Lachnospiraceae bacterium | reverse complement strand
ACGTGGGAGTCCTCTGTTATCCTCGATGCCGCGAAGGGCAAGAACGTCGAAGTGTACGTTTCCACCTTCTTCGCCGAGGACGAGAGCAATCCGGCTGCTGTTGAATTCGTGTCCGGCTTCAAGGGTTGGCTGAATGCCAACAGCGACAAGCTGACCAACAACGGCGGCAACGACATCGTGGCTGCTGTGTCCGTGCTGGGCTTTGACGCTTACAATGTGGCCATCGAGGCTCTGAAGGCCGCTGGTTCTACCGATCCGGCCGCTGTCGCCGCCGCACTGCCTTCTGTGACCTACACTGGTGTGACCGGTTCCATCTCCTTCGATGAGAACGGCGACGCCAACAAGGATATGGCCTACATCAAGAAGGCCAACACCGAAACCGGCGAGTTCGACTTTGAGAAGACTCAGTCCGTTGCAGGTCTCGGCGAGTAATTCATCGTTCCTGACTCATCAGAGGCGAACCCGTGCCCGTGAGAAGCGCGGGTTCGCCTTCTTATTTTTCCACAGAGTATCCACTTTCCATTGGAGGAATGACGTATGTTCGACGCCCTGCTTCCCTATCTGCTGGCCGGTATATCCGTCGGCGGACAATACGCATTGATTGCTGTTGGCTATACCATGGTCTACGGCATTTTGCGTTTGATCAACTTTGCTCACGGCGATATTTTTACCGCGGCAGGCTTCTTCATGGTTTATCTGACGGCTGCCCTGCCCCTGAGTGTTTCCGTTCCGCTGGTCATTCTGCTGACGGTGATTCTGGGCTTCCTGGTGGAACGCGTGGCCTACAAGCCTCTGCGCACCGCGCCCCGCATGTCCATCATGATTTCTGCCATCGGTACCTCCTACCTGCTGCAGAACCTGATGTGGTACGTAACCGGCGGCTTGGCCAAGCAGTATCCCGTGCTCCCCTGGATCTCTGACACCATCACCATCGGCTCTGCCACCACGAAGGTTGTGACCCTGGTGACCCCTGTGCTGACGGTGATTCTGGTGGTGGCACTGGTTCTGCTGATCAATCATACCAAGATCGGCATGGCCATGCGTGCAGTCTCCAAGGACTTTGAAACCGCACAGCTTATGGGTATCAAAATCAACAACGTCATTTCCGCCACCTTCATTCTCGGCTCTGCCCTGGCCGCTGTGGGCTCCATGCTCTACTTCACCAACTACTCCACCGTTACGCCTACGGTAGGCGCTATGCCCGGCCTGAAGGCCTTTGTGGCCGCAGTGTTCGGCGGCATCGGTTCCATCCCCGGTGCTGTGATCGGTGCCTTCATCATCGGCATTTGCGAAAACCTGATCAAGGCCGCCGGCTACACGGCTTTCTCCGATGCCTTCACGTTTGCCCTGCTGATCATCATCCTGATCTTCAAGCCTAACGGACTGTTTGGCGAAAAGACAGCTGAGAAGGTTTGAGGTGATTCACATGAAAAAGCAGCCCCTTTGGAAAACCCTCTGCTGTGTAGCAGTGGTGGCGCTGATCTTCTTCCTGGCTTGGTTGGCTGAGGAAACCCAAGGCGCCAGCTCCATGCTGGTCACCGTGCTGAAGAAAGGTGCCGTCTATGCCCTGATTGCCGTTTCCATGAACCTACTGAACGGCTTCACCGGTCTATTCTCCCTGGGTCAGTCAGGCTTCATGCTGGTAGGTGCCTATACCTACGCTGTGCTGACCATCCCGCTGGCCAAGCGCCAGGCGGTGTACCAGTACTATGCCGGCGGTTGCGTCACGGTAGAGCTCAACTTCATTGTTGCCCTGGTGCTGGCCGGTGTGGTGGCTGCCATCTTTGCCGCACTGATCGGTCTGCCCGTGCTTCGGCTGAAGAGCGACTATCTGGCCATTGCCACCTTGGGCTTTGCAGAAATCATCCGCGCCATCGTGCAGTGGGACAGTCTGGGACCCATCACCAACGGTTCCAACCTGCTGAAGACCTATCCCACCTTCAATTCCGTCATGAGCGGATGCACGGTGCTGTTCCCCTTCATTGTTTCCGGTATATGTATCGGCATCATCCTATTGCTGATCAACTCCACCTACGGCCGTGCCTTCAAGGCCATCCGTGATGACGAGATTGCTGCAGAGGCCATGGGCATCAACCTGTTCCATCACAAGCAGATGTCCTTCGTCATCAGCTCCTTCTTTGCCGGCGTGGGCGGTGCCCTGCTGGCCATGTATCAGGGCTCTCTGCAGGCCAACGCCTTCAAGTCTTCCATGACATACGAGATTCTGCTGATTGTGGTCATCGGCGGCATGGGCAGTGTTTCCGGCAGTGTGCTTGCCTCCTTCCTGTTCATTGCCTGCAGTGAATGGTGGCTCCGCTTCCTGGACAACACCACCTTCATCAACGACTTTCAGGTGCCCCTGCTGGGCTCCGGCTTCCGCATGGTGGTCTTCTCCATCGTGATCATGATCGTGGTACTGTTCTTCCGTCAAGGCCTGATGGGCGACCGGGAACTGTGGAACCTGAAAATCCCCAAGCGTAAAAACAAGCAGGAGGTGACGAAGGCATGAGCAGTGTATTGCGTGTAGAAAACGTCACCATGCAGTTCGGCGGCGTGGTTGCCATCAACAATCTGTCCATGGAGGCCAACGAGGGTGAAATCGTAGCATTGATCGGCCCCAACGGTGCCGGCAAAACCACCGCTTTCAACTGCATCACCGGCGTTTACGAGCCTACCAACGGCGCCGTCTACTTTCAGGACAAGCCCATTGCCATGAATCACCCCACCGGCAAAATGAAGCGCGACTATGCCGGCCAGAACGGCGATCAGTACCTCGGCAAGCACATCCGCATGACCCCCGACAAGATCACCGCTTTGGGCATTGCCCGCACGTTCCAGAACATCCGCCTTTTCAAATCGCAGACGGCTTTTGAAAACGTGCTGATTGCCACCCATCTCCGCCGCACCAGCAATGTCTTTACGGCCACCTTCCGCCTGAACTACCGTGAAGAGGCGGCCATGCGGAAGAAGGCCATGGATCTGCTGGACGTGGTTGGCCTGGCCGACCTGGCAGAAGAGAAGGCCACTTCCCTCCCCTACGGTAAGCAGCGCCGTTTGGAGATTGCCCGCGCCCTGGCCACCGATCCCAAGCTATTGCTGTTGGACGAGCCTGCCGCCGGCATGAACCCGCAGGAAACCGAAGAGCTGGGCGCGTTCATCCGCACCATCAAGGAGCAGTTCGGCCTAACGATTTTCATGATTGAGCATCACATGAACCTGGTCATGGTCATTTCCGACCGCATTTACGTCATTGACTTCGGCAAGCTGATTGCCCAGGGCACGCCTGCCGAGGTGCGGGATAATCCTGCAGTCATCGCGGCCTACTTGGGGGTGGATGAAGAATGAGCCTGCTGAAAGTTACGGATCTGCACGTCAATTACGGCGGCATTGACGCCCTGCGCGGCATCTCCTTTGATGTAGAGGAAGGCGAGATTGTGACCCTGATCGGCGCCAACGGTGCCGGCAAGTCTACCACCCTGCGCACCATCTGCGGCCTGGTTCGCTCCGGCAGCGGACGCATTGTTTACGATGGCCGGGACATCACCAGCCAGAACACCCAGCGCATTGTATCCGAAGGCATCGCCCTGGTACCGGAAGGACGCCGCGTTTTCGACAACCTGACCGTGAAGGAGAACCTACAAATCGGTGCCTATCTCCGCAAGGACAAGGTCAGCATTGAAGAAGACATTGAGCACGTCTACTCTCTCTTCCCCCGGCTGAAGGAACGAAGCTGGCAGAAGGCCGGCACGCTTTCCGGCGGTGAACAGCAGATGCTGGCGGTCGGCCGTGCCATGATGACCCGTCCCCGCATCCTGATGATGGACGAGCCTTCCCTGGGTCTTGCGCCGCTGATTGTAAAGGATATTTTCTCCATCATTCGTCAGCTGAACGAGACGGGCATGACGATTCTGCTGATCGAGCAGAACGCCAATGCAGCTCTACGGTGTGCCCATCACGCCTACGTGCTGGAGACCGGACGCATTACCATGTCCGGCACGGGTGCCGAACTCCTGGCCGACAAGCGCGTCCAGGATGCTTATTTGGGGACGAAATAATATTTTGCGAGAGGGAAGAAACCGCTTTGAAAAGCGTTTTCTCCCACTCTCGCGCTCTCCTCATTTCCCTAAACT
>CAVBFK010000269.1:0-2549 GCA_963594395.1 Lachnospiraceae bacterium | reverse complement strand
GAAAAGGATCAGCTGATTCGCGCCGCTCTGCCGGAAACATGGGACACGGCATGGATGATCGGCGACCGCAAGTTTGACATCGAAGGCGGCAGAAATGTGGGCATCCACACCATCGGCGTAGGCTACGGCTATGGCACCGAAGAAGAGCTTCGCGAAGCGGGGTGCGAGCACTATGCGCCGACCGTGCAGGATGTGATCGATATTCTTTGCCCCGAAGCCCCGACGCCTGCCGGCTATTTTGTGTCCATGGAAGGTTTGGACGGTTCCGGAAAAACCACACAGATTGAGAAGTTGTCAGACGGTTTGAGCCGCTACGGCTTTGAAGTCCAGCACAGCCGCGAACCCGGCGGATGCCCGGTGGCGGAGGTGATTCGCGGCGTCATTCTGGATCGCAAAAACACCGACATGGAGCCTGTAGCGGAAGCCTATCTGTACGCCGCTTCACGCGCTCAGCACGTGCGGCAGGTGATTCGTCCTGCACTCAAGGCCGGCAAACTGCTGCTGTGCGATCGCTTTGTGGATTCCTCTGTGGCGTATCAGGGCGGTGGCCGTGCATTGGGGGTAGATCAGGTGCTGAACATCAACGCATCGGCGGTGGATGGTACCCTTCCGACGGCAACCGTCTATCTGGAACTGGATCATGTGACGGCACTCATGCGCCGATGCAAGGCCACGGAGCCGGACCGTATCGAAATGGAAGCGGAACAGTTCCATGCACGGGTGGAGGATGCCTATCATGATTTGATCCGCCGCGATCCTGCACGGTTTGTGGTGGTCGATGCGTCCCGTACGCCGGATGAAATCGCAAACGATGTGCTGGAAGGCGTGCTGGATAAGCTGACGGAGGCGGAAGCATGAAAGAGCGTGTCGTTGTTGGCATGTCCGGCGGCGTGGATTCCTCGGTGACGGCACTGCTGCTCAAGGAGCAGGGGTACGACGTCATCGGCGTTTTCATGAAGAATTGGGAAGAGGAAGATGGCGGCGCCTGCACCGCGGAAAGCGACTGGCGGGATGTGCGGGATGTGTGCGATCTGATCGGCATCCCGTACTATTCGGTGAACTTTGCCAAAGAATATTGGGATCGCGTGTTTAGCTACTTCCTTGCTGAATATAAGGCAGGACGCACACCGAACCCGGATGTGCTGTGCAATCGGGAAATCAAGTTCCGCGCCTTCCTGGACTTTGCCATGGAGCTTGGCGCTTCCCGAATGGCAACAGGGCACTTTGTCCGCACAGATGGAGAAGGACGACTTCTCCGTGGCGTCGATCCGGGCAAGGATCAGAGCTATTTCCTTTATATGCTCAAACAGGCGCAACTGAAGAAGGCCATTTTCCCTGTGGGCGGCATGACGAAAGCGGAAGTACGCGCCTATGCGGAAGCAAAGGGTCTGCCTGTCAGCCAGAAGAAAGACTCCACCGGCGTTTGCTTCATTGGCGAAAGAAATTTCAAAAAGTTTCTTTCGGAATATCTGCCTGCCCAGCCGGGTGCTATGGTAGATCCCGAAGGACACGAAGTAGGCCGGCATGACGGCCTGATGTACTATACCCTCGGCCAGCGGCGCGGGCTTGGCATTGGCGGATGCGGCGACGGGCGATCCTGGTTTGTCATCGGCAAGGATCTGGCAAAGAATCAACTGCTGGTGGCACAGGGCGAAGATCATCCCATGCTGTATTCGAATCACTGCCTCGGCACGGACGTGACGTGGATTGGCGATGCACCGATTCAGGAAGGCGAAACCATGCAGTGCACCTGCAAGTATCGCTATCGCCAGGCGGACCAGCCGGTAGAAGCGACGCTTCAGGAAGGAAAACTGCTTCTGCATTCGCTGACGCCCCAGCGGGCGGTCACGCCCGGGCAGTCGGCGGTGCTGTATCAAGGCGACGTTTGCCTCGGCGGCGCCATTGTGGAAGCTGTATTGGATGCAGGGCAAACTGCATAAGAAGAAGGAGACTCTTGCCATGAGCGGCGGGAGTCTCCTTTAATTGTGTCGACGGAGCGCTGTTGCGCGTTTCATAACAGCGCGACTTCATCGGAGAAGATTGCGAAGGAGTCCAGAGGGCGGAGTCTTCGACCCGTAACCGCAAAGCCCCTGGAAGTCAGTAAACATATCCGATGGAATATCACGACAAGCTCATACCTCGAAGAAAAAGAAGTTAGTTATGCGCAGGGGCTTTCCGGTCGCCCCTGCACCCTTCGGCGCACTCCTTATAAGCGGTGCGGTAATGGAATTTTCAAGTTTCAATACAAATCAACTTCATCGGAGAAGACCGAAGGAGTCCAGAGGGCGGAGTCTTCGACCCGTAACCGGAAAGCCCCTGGAACACAATAAACCCACCCGATGGGGAATGACGACAAGAAAGAAAATCGAAAAAAGTTGAGAGGAAAAAGAGAAATCTGCCCCCGCAGCCACAAAAAGCAGAGATTTTCCTACGCCCTTTGCAATACCAAATCTACCAAAACACGAATGAACCCAATATGAACAAACTGTAAACACAGCAATTTTCCGAACGAAACACGAAGTACACTTATTATACGTCCGCTTTTACAA
>CAVBFK010000268.1:0-4922 GCA_963594395.1 Lachnospiraceae bacterium | reverse complement strand
GATCGACAAGGCCACCGAAGCCTTCGATGAGCACGAGGTCGAAAAGCTCGCCCGCAAGACCCGTGTGGCAGATCTGACCCTGGAAGACTTCCTGGAGCAGATGCAGAGCATGAAGAAGATGGGCGGCATTAAGTCCATGCTGGATATGATCCCCGGTCTGTCCGGCAAGAACATCGACGTGGATGAAAACGCCATGAAGAAGCCCGAGGCCATCATCCGCTCCATGACGCCGCAAGAGCGCCGCAATCCCGGCATCCTGAATGCCAGCCGCCGCAAGCGCATTGCCGCCGGCAGCGGTACCACGGTGCAGGACGTCAATCAGCTGATCCGTCAGTTTGAGCAGGCGCGTCAGATGATGAAGCAGGTTGCCAACATGAAGGGCAAGGGAAAGATGCGGATGCGCATCCCCAGCATGTAACAACGCGTGGACTCACGGTCATGCCGTGATCTACATATACATTAACAACCACAATTTTGAGGAGGAAATCCAATGTCTGTCAAGATTCGTCTGAAGAGAATGGGCATGAAGAAGAAGCCTTTCTACCGTGTTGTCGTTGCTGACATCACCAGCCCCCGTGACGGCCGCTTCATCGAGGAGATCGGCTACTACAATCCCATGGTGAAGCCCGCTGAGATGAAGGTGGATGGCGAGCGCGCCAAGTACTGGCTGCAGTGCGGTGCTCAGCCCACCGACACCGTTCGCGTGCTGCTGAAGAAGACCGGCGTCATCGAAGAGAAGTAAGTCGCTTTCTTCCATGGCAGAAAGGATAACCCATGCAAGAACTTGTGACCTTCGTGGCGAAGTCCCTGGTGGATCATCCCGATCAGGTTGTCGTTCATGAGACCGAAGGACCTGAGGCCATCATTCTTGAGCTGAATGTGGCCGAGGATGACATGGGCAAAGTCATTGGTAAGCAGGGACGCATCGCCAAAGCCATCCGTACGGTGGTTAAGGCGGCCACTGCCAAGAACAGCAAGCCCGTCTTCGTCGAAATCCAATAAATTCTCTGGCGGGTGAGGCCTCGTGCCTTCCCGCCATTTTTACAAAGGAGACCCGTGCATGAACGATTATTTGATGATCGGTGAAGTATTGAAGCCCCAGGGTGTTCACGGTGAGGCCAAGATTAAGCCCTACGCCGCTGACCTGAACGACTTCTGCCGCTGGACCACGCTCTACCTGAAGAAGGGTGACAGCTACGAAGCCATCGATGCCAAGTGCTCCCGCGTGCATGACGGCTTTGCCTATGTGACCCTCGGTGCATGCACCTCTCCTGAAGATGTGGACAAGCTCCGCGGCTGCCAGCTGTATGTTGACCGCGATCATGCTGCCGAGTTGGACGAAGATGAGGTTTACATCAGCGACCTCATCGGCTGCCATGCAGTGGATGAGCAGGGTCAGGAAATCGGCGTGCTGACCGATGTACTGCAGCATGGCCCGGTGGATGTGTACGTCTTCAAAACGGCCAAGGGCAGCATGATGGCTCCCGCCCTGAAAGACGTCTTCCCGGTAGTAGATGTCCGCGCAGGACGCATGGAAGTGAACAGTCAGCGATTGGACGAGGTGGCTGTCCGTGAAGATTGACATCCTCACCATCTTCCCCGAGATGTTTGAGAGCGTGCTGAACACCAGCATTCTTGGCCGCGCCAGGGAGCAAGGTCTCATCGAGATCAACTGCGTGGACATCCGCCCTTTTTCCGATCGGAAGCACAAGAACACGGATGATTATCCTTTTGGCGGCGGTGCGGGCATGGTCATGCTTGCCCAGCCCATTATGGACGCCATGGCATCCGTCACCGGGGAAGATTTTCACGGCAGGCGCATTTACATGGGTCCCCGCGGTGCAACCCTGACCACGGCCAAAGCCCGTGAGCTGGCGAAAGAGGAGCATCTTGTACTTCTCTGCGGGCACTACGAAGGTGTGGATCAGCGGGCGTTGGACACGTGCATTGATGAAGAAATCAGCATTGGGGATTACATTCTAACCGGCGGCGAGCTGGCCGCCATGGTGCTGACAGACTGCGTATCGCGGTTTATTCCCGGGGTGCTGGGTTCCAGCGAGAGTGCCGAGGAAGAATCCTTCTCAGACGGCCTGCTGGAATATCCCCAGTACACCCGCCCCAGCGAGCTCCGCGGGCTGAAGGTACCTGAGATTCTGCTCAGCGGCGATCATGCAAAGATCAAGGCCTGGCGGCGTTTGGAGTCTCTCAAGGCCACCAAGCGATTCCGCCCCGATCTGCTGGAGAAGGCCGATGTGACCCCGAAAGAACGTGCCCTGCTGGAGGTGACAGACGAATGTTCCTGCGAAAGCTGACGGTCATGGTCGCACCGCTATTGCTGTGCCTAGGTGTCTGCTTAGCACTGTCTGCCATGAACACCATGGGATTTTTCCTATGGGTAATTGCCGGATGCCTGCTGGGCATTGTGCTGGCACTGCTTCTGCCGCTTTCCGGAGCCACCCGCATGCGGGAACCTTTCGGCAATCTGCTATGGGTTCCTGCCGTGATTCTGCTGCTGATTGTGGCCTATCAGTACATGCACAGCGTCGGCAAGCTGACACTGCCTCTACTAAGTGCGCTGGCCACCTCCCACGGTTCGGTCATTATGACCGAATGCGCCTTTATCGGTTTTATGCTCACCACCGTCATTCGGACAAGATAATTGATATATATGATAATGCGAGAGGGGAAAAACCGCTTTGAAAAGCGGTTATCTCCCCTCTCGCGCTCTCCTTTTTTCCCGAAACTTTCATAGAAAAGGGACGTGCAACGAACATGTCGCACGCCCCTAGTTTTATAGTTCCCATACTTTCATCGAAGAAGGTTTTTAGAAACGGTTGAGCACTTATTAAAAGGAGTGCACTGCGAAGGGTCCAGGGGCGACCGGAAAGCCCTCTGGAATTCCAATACAGCTCAACTTCATCGTAGAAGACTCCCGAAGGAGTCCAGAGGGCGATCGGAAAGCCCTCTGGAATTCCAATACAGCTCAACTTCATCGGAGAAGACCCCCGAAGGAGTCCAGAGGGCGACCGGAAAGCCCTCTGGAATTTCGATGCAACTCAACTTCATCGTAGAAGACTCCCGAAGGAGTCCAGAGGGCGACCGGAAAGCCCTCTGGAATAAGGAACTCGCTCTATACGACAATCCTGCCTATCATCTTTCAATCATCGATGATGATACCTTCTCCCCCATCCGCTTCTCCAGCTGATGAATCCGATGATAATACCCGAAAATCAGCAGAATCGCCGCGCCAATCCAGGCGAGGATTTCTGCCAGATAGATGCCCCACTCACCCCAGAGTTTCGGAAGGACCAATGCCGAAAGCACACGCATAATCAGCTCCATCACCCCCGAGGCCATGGGAATCAGCGTATCCCCCAAGCCCTGCAGGGTGGAGCGATACACAAACAGCAGATACAGAGAGAACAATCCGCAACCCATCACCGCCAAGAAGTTGTACCCGAAGCGAAGCACCTGCTCCACCACGTCGGGTTCATCGTCCACAAACAAGCCCAGCAAAGGTTTTCCCCAAATCAGCACAATAGCCGCCACCAGGATGGCCAACAGCACACCAATCTGAGCAGAGCGCCTCAGTCCCTTCTTCACGCGATCCAGCTTGCCTGCGCCAAGGTTCTGCCCTGCAAAGGTGCCCACGGCAGACCCCAGGGAGTTGCCGGCCACTTCTACCAGCCCCTGCAGTTTGGACGCGGCACTGTATCCAGCCATGAAAATAAAGCCTTCTGCATTGACCACACCCTGCAGTACCAGTCCGCCAATGGCAATAATCAGGTTCTGAAAAGCAATGGGCAAGCCCAGCAGCAACAGTCGCCGAACCTCCGGAAGGTCTGGCCGCACGTCTTTCCACTGCAGTTTCATCATGGGAAGTTTCAGCGAAACCACCAGGCAGATCACGAATGCCAATCCCTGCCCCATGATGGTTGCAATGGCGACGCCCGCCACGCTCCAGTGGAATTCTGCCACGAAAAGAATATCCAGCACGATGTTGCTCACCGCGGCGCACACCATGCCCACCAGCGGCGTACGGCTGTCCCCCACCGAGCGCAGAAAGCCGGAGAACAGATTGAATCCCATCACCATGGGAATGCCGCCAAAGATGATGCGCAGATACGTTACCGTCAGATCAAAGGTATCCTCCGGCGTGTTCAGCACATGCAGAATAGGCACCAGCAACAGTTGAGAAACGGCCTCCAGGATCACAATCACCGCCACGGAAAGCATGATGCTCTGGCCTGTCGCCAGCTTCAATCCTTCCTGATCCTGTGCGCCGAAGCGCTGGGCAATCATGATGGCAAAGCCTTGAGACAAGCCC
The DNA here is from genome assembly GCA_963594395.1 of Lachnospiraceae bacterium. GTDB lineage: Bacteria > Bacillota > Clostridia > Christensenellales > Aristaeellaceae > CAKUFA01. Next base: position 595 of record CAVBFK010000268.1, on the reverse strand, counting down.
ATGGCGATGGACAGCACGGCCCAGTCCAGCCATCCGGCAGAGGACACAGCCGCCAGCGCCGTCACGCCTTCAATCCGCCCGATGACCAGGGTATCTACCAGGTTATACATCTGCTGAAACAGATTGCCCGCAATAATCGGCAAGGCAAACAGCAGAATCAGCTTTGTTACGCTGCCTTCTGTCAGATCTTTCGTGCGCGCCATGGTGCTTTTCTCCTTCGCTTCGTTTTTTACAAAAGGAGCTGTGAAAGAACGACCTGCATTCTTCACAGCTCCTTTAAGTTTTTGTGGAAAATTACCGCTTCAGCACGGCCTTGATGCGGCGCACGCCAGCGGAAGAAGACTCTTCCTTCAGAATGTGGAAGGAGCCCAGATCGCCGGTATTCTCAGCATGAGGGCCGCCGCAGATTTCGAAGGAATAATCGCCCATCTTGTAGGTGCGAACCTTCTCGCCGTACTTGTTCTCGAACAGGCCGATAGCACCCTGTGCCTTGGCTTCGGGAACGGTCATTTCACGGCAGACAACCGGCACATGAGCCTCAATGGCTTCATTGACCAGCTTCTCGACCTGCTGGAGCTCTTCAGGCGTTACCTTA
>CAVBFK010000267.1:0-5962 GCA_963594395.1 Lachnospiraceae bacterium | reverse complement strand
TTTCATAAGGGCTGGTCAATCCGCTGGTGGGGGCATACAGGGCGCACAGCACGTCGGGATTGGTGTTGGGCTCCATGGCCAGCACTTCGTCATGCTCCAGAATGCGCAAATCAGGCACACCGTTGGCCTTGCCTTGCTCCAACAGTGTTTCCAGCGTGTGACGATCCTCTTCGGTGAAGCCGATGACCAGGGCACCGGGACGGCCGTAAGAAACGCCGAGCTCTTCAGAAAGGGCGGGGTACATTTGAGCACCTTCCACATTCAGCTTGGCCTTCAGGGTTCCGGGATGGGCGTCAAAGCCTGCATGAACGATACCGCTGTTGGCCTTGCTGGCCCCTTCGGCCACGTCACTGCCGCGGTCGATCACCGTCAGGGTGCCTTCATAGCGGCTGAGAACTCTTGCAAGAGCGCAGCCGGTGACACCTGCACCGATGATGAGTTTGTCTGTATACAAAGAGAATTCCTCCCCTGCAACCGGGGATGCCCCGGTGTTGTCTAAGAGGCAGTATACCACACTTTTCAGCAAAAGGGAAGAAATCTGCAAGAAAATGTACAAAAGATGCTGAAAAGCTTCCAAATTGACGATCAGATCAGGAAAACTGTGCCAAACGGTAAGTTTTACAATTGCTCTGTTGACGGACAAACAGCGGATTTTGTATAATGAAGACAGGTTGCCAATACTTTAATGGAGGAAATTTTCATGCGTAAACTGCTTTCTGTATTGCTGGCAGTTGTCATGCTGGCACTGCCTGCCATGAGCCTGGCGGCATCTCCTGACGAAATCATGGCCATGGCCGAAAATCGTACGACCTACACGGAGATCACGTTCACTTCCGGCAATCTGCCCCTGAGCGATGACTACGCTACGCCTGTTAGCGATCTGCTGAATGCCCTGTCTATCGGCCTTGTTTCCGGCAATGAAGGGGAAACAAGCACCCTGGCCATGGGGCTGAGCGGCAAGACGGTGCTGACCGTGGATGCGCAGACCAAGGATGACACGCTGTATCTGGCTTCCTCCCTGCTGGACAATCCTGTGGCATTTACCGCAGATGAACTGCAGGCACTGATGACTTCCATCATGAGCTCCTACAATGAAGCCATCGGCGCAGACGAGGCCACCGCAACGGATACGACGCTCTCTTTGGAAGACCTGACGTCCTTCAGCGACCAGATGGCTAACGTGGCCAGCGGCTTTAAGATCGATGTGGATCAGGTGACGGCCGTGTTGGATCGCATTGCCGGCAGCATCACCACGGAAGCTGTGACGGAGCAGAGCAAGGATCATGAGCCTGCAACCACCAAGACCACGCTGACCGTGACCGCGGAAGATGTGTCGGATATCATCAAGGTTGCACTGGATGCCGTGCAGAACAACGAAACCCTGATGACGCTTCTGCATCAGGCAAACATCAAGTATTCTTTCGACGGCGAGGAAGTGACCGAGGAAGAATTCTTCACCCAGCTGCCCGAGCGCTATGAAGAAGCCCTGTCCCACTATGGCGACATCACCGCAGTCATTCTGCAGAATGATGCCGGCGAGACCGTTCACGTGGAACTTTCTGCAGAAGCCAAGGATGACAGCGTGCTGCCCATCGAAATGGCCTACAATCGCCTGGGCACGGCAGACGGCATGGGTCATTCTTTCACCTGCACCTTGACGAACAATTCCTCTGACAGCGATGCCCAGCAGATGGCTCTCTCTGCTGATTGGCTGACGGACGCTGAGAAGACGGTGTCCTTCAATGCTGCTGTATCTATCCTCCACGCCGACGGTACGGTGGATGAGTTCTTCAGCTTCACGGCCAGCGGCACCAAGGAGTACGGCGACACCGAAGCTTCTTCCGATGTGATCTACACGATGGCTGTTTCCGGCGATGGTACCGAGGAAAGCCGCATGAGCTTCAGCACGCAGGTGAGCACGACTGCTTCTTTCGATGGCAAGGACGCCATGGAAAATGAGACGGTGACCCTGTCCATGAACAGCAGCGATCCCATGCTGACCATCAACGTTGCACAGGCCACGGGGGATGCGGCAGATGACATCGATGGTACCAATGCCGTGCATCCTATCACCATGACGGAGGATGAGCTGAACACCTACCTGAGCGAGGTGCAGACTTCTGCCATGACCAACCTGGCTGTGATCCTGCAGAATCTGCCCAATAGCGTGCTGAACCTGCTCACCAGCAGCACGGCTGAATAAACGGAAATTTCACTAGATGGGCTGTGGAAAGTGCTTGCTTTTCACAGCCTTTTTTGTTGGAATCAGCGGCCTACATCATGATTCACATGGGTTCACTACTTGCTTTTGGTAATAATTATGATATACTTATTCTGGTGAAGCTTTGATTGCTTCCCTGCGAAGGCATGAATGGGCATGTATCGCAATGTAGGAATCAATAAGGAGTGATTTTTTTGTCATCCGACCCTTTGGGCGGTCCGCTACTGCTGCAGCTTGTGCTGATTTTGATCAGCGGTTTCTTGTCGGCAATGCAGGTTGCCGTCATGTCCCTGAACGACGGAAAGCTGCGGCATGAAGTTGATGACGGTGATGATTCTGCTGCGAATCTGCTGAAACTCGCAGACGAACCTGATCAGTATCTGGCCACCATCCAGGTGTGCATCACCTTGGTGACCTTCCTGGGCAGCGCATTTGCGGCAACACATTTTTCTTCCCGCCTGGCGGAGCTGTTCACCACGTGGGGCGCCGCCATGGGAAAAAGCACGCTGGAAACCATTTGCACCGTGCTGATTACGCTGGTGCTGGCGTTTCTTACGCTGGTGCTCGGCGGCTACGTCCCGCGGAAGATTGCCCTTCAGCATCCCGAAAAGACGGCCAGGTTCGCCTGCGGTGTGCTGAATGTTCTGAAGAAAGTCTTCAAGCCCTTTGTGTGGCTGATGAAGAAGACCTCGAACGGCGTCCTTCGCCTCATCGGCATTGACCCCAATGCCAAGCCGGAGGAAGTTACCGAGGAAGAAATCCGTATGCTGGTGGACATGGGCGGCGAAAGCGGCACCATAGAGGAAGCCGAAAAGGAAATGATTGAGAACATTTTTGAGTTCAACAATCATTCTGCGGAAGATGTCATGACCCACCGCACGGATGTGACCAGCATCTGGGTGGAGGAAAGCCCTGACGAGGTCATTAAGACCATTATGGATACCGGCTTGAGCCGCTTCCCTGTCTACGACGAAGACATGGACGACATCATCGGTGTCCTCAGCACCCGCAACTATCTGCTGGAACAGCGGAAGCCTTCGCCCAGACCCTTGCGGGAAATCATCCGCCCGGCCTACTTCGTGCCGGAAACGGTGCAGGCAGATGTGCTCTTCCGCGATATGCAGAAGAAGAAAATCCACATGGCCGTTGTGGTAGACGAGTACGGCGGCATGAGCGGTGTGGTGACCATGGAGGATCTGCTGGAAGAAATCGTCGGCAACATCTACGATGAGTTTGATCCCCAGGTGATGGCGGACATCACCAAGCTGGGGGAGAACTTGTGGCGCATCACCGGCACGGCCGGCCTGGAAGATGTGGCAGAAGCCCTGGATGTGGAGCTTCCCTTGGATGAGGATTATGATACCCTGGGCGGCTTGGTCTTCAGCCAGTTTACCACCATCCCCGAGGATGGCAGTCAGCCGGAAGTTGAGGTCGACGGCCTGCACATCAAGGTTGAAAAGATGGAAGAGCACCGCGTAGAAACGGCGCTGGTCAGCAAAATCGTGAAGCCGGATGAACCGAATGACGGGGAAGAGAAGGAAGACGAATAAGGACACTACAGCGGGGGACGGAATATCCTCCGCTGTTTTTGTTTCACCATAAACCGGTAATCCGAAAGAAACCAGTTGACAGCCCTTTGCAGACAGCCTATACTTGCGATAGAAATTGTACGTGAGGAGGCACCTCGAATGGCTTTCTTTGAGTCACATTTTTTTTCAAAAACCCTGAATGTGTCAACTACCGTGAATGTGATTATTCCCGAGGCTGACCAGGGCATTGGTGTGGATGCGGCAGGTAAAACGGCGCTGCCCAAGGTGCTGTATCTGCTCCACGGCTACAGCGATGACCAGTCAATCTGGATGCGCCGCACCAGCATTGAGCGCTATGCGGCTTCTTGCGGCCTGGCAGTGATTATGCCGGCGGTAAATCATTCTTTCTACTTGAATGAAGCAAGGGGAGAACGCTACTGGGACTACGTGTCCGAAGAGCTTCCGCAGTTGATGCACCAGTTCTTCCACCTATCCTCCCGCCCTGAGGATACCTATGTGGCGGGCCTGTCCATGGGTGGATACGGTGCCATGAAGCTGGCGTTGACCTACCCGGAACGTTTCGCGGCGGCAGGATGCTTTTCTGGCATGCTTGATATGGCAACAGAAGTATGCAATGCGAAACGCGGCGATCAGCTGAAACGCCTGTTTGCCGATCCTTCCAAGGTCAAAGGATCGGACGCTGACTTGTTCTATCTCATGGAGAAAAATGCCGACGCTCCCAAGAAGCCTAAATTGTTTGTAACCAGCGGCACGGCAGATTTCCTCTATCAATATTTTCAAACTTTTGTCCCTGCTCTGAAGCAAAATGGCTGGGACGTGACCTCCAGCGAAAAGAAGGATGCTACCCATGAATGGGGCTATTGGGACGAAATGATCCAGCAGTTCATTGCCTTGTACTGCAGTTGAAAGAGAAAATGCAAGATTTGCAAGTACATCTGCCGAAAATGGGGCGGAAAGGCGCTTCTATATCGTAATTCTGCACTTGTGTGCATCATGACTGAATGAAAATGCATTCATGCCGTCTATTTGCCCAATAAAAACAGGATGGTAGAAAAAATGCACTTTTCAAATTTGATGAAAAGCGATATAATAGGAGAAAGAAATTTTCCCACCGGAGGACGACACAATGCGCAGATGCCTGGCAATGTTGCTGGCTGTACTCTTATGCTTTTCTGTAACATCTGCGTTGGCAGATGGATTCTCCCTCGCAGGCTATGACGGCGGAAGTTCCACGACCCATGACTGGAGCACCAATTATTTCTTCACCGCCATGCAGGAGCGTACAGGCCTTGAAGTAACAACCACCCAGTACACCGATTCGGACGCCTGGACCAAGGCAAAGGCAGATATGCTCAGCGGAGATGCTGAACTGCCGGATGTCCTGTTCAAGGCTGAATTGACCCCTACGGAAACTCTCGAACTTTATGAAGCAGGCAAGCTGATTGACCTGCGCCCTTATCTGGAAGAGTATATGCCGAACTTCTATGCCCTGCTTCAGGAGCATCCGGAATGGGAAGAAGAAATCTCCATGCCGGACGGCGCCATTGTTGCTCTTCCCCTGATCAACGAGTTGCAGAACAACAACGCCATGTGGATCAACCGCACCTGGCTGGACACTCTGGGGCTGGAGATGCCCACCACGGCCGACGAGCTGACGGAAGTTCTCCGTGCTTTCCGCGACGGTGATCCCAATGGCAACGGCAAAAAGGACGAAGTGCCGCTGGAATTCCTCAGCATGTGGGATCTGCGGTTCCTGGGTCACGCCTTTGGCTTGGTGTCAGACGACTACAATCTCTATGTGGATGAAGACGGCCAGGTGCAGACCACACTGACCAAGAATGAGAACCGCGAATTCCTGACCTGGCTTCACGAGCTGTGGGAGGAAGGCCTGTTGGATACCGACGGCTTTACCACGGCTGATTCGCTTCGTGCCATTACGGATTCTGACGCAACCATCACCTATGGCCTGATGCTGGCGCCGACGCCCTTGTCCCTGGTACCCAGCAGCGCCCTGAATCAGTATGAACTGCTGATGCCCCTGACCTACAACGGCAAGCAGACCTATCGCGATCTGCTGGGCGACCTGGTGCGCGGCACCTTTGCAGTGACTTCTGCCTGTGAAGATCCCGGCACCGTGCTTTCCTGGGTGGACTATCTGTACACCGAAGATGGCTGTCATCTGATGCAGGCC
>CAVBFK010000266.1:0-10701 GCA_963594395.1 Lachnospiraceae bacterium | reverse complement strand
CAGGAGAACATCGCCGAAACGCTGGAAGGCTGCCACGGCGTGCTGGTTCCCGGCGGATTCGGCTCCCGCGGCCTGGAAGGCAAGATGGTTGCCTGCCAGTATGCCCGTGAGCACAAGATTCCTTTCCTGGGCATCTGCCTCGGCATGCAGATGGCCGTGATCGAGTTTGCTCGTCACGTGCTGGATCTCCGCGATGCCAACACCACGGAAATGGATCCCAATACCACCTATCCCGTCATCGACCTGATGCCTGACCAGAACCTCGAAAACCTGGGTCACACTATGCGTCTGGGCAAGTATCACTGCTCTCTGGCTCCCGACTCCATCAGCTACCAGTGCTATGGCGAGAGCGAGATTGAAGAGCGCCATCGCCACCGTTATGAATTCAACAACGAGTACCTGAAGCGCTTCGTGGACGGCGGCATGCGCATTGCCGGCAAGAACCCCGAGCGTAATCTGGTGGAAATCGTTGAGATTCCCGATCATCCCTGGTACGTGGCTGTGCAGTTCCACCCCGAACTGAAGTCCCGTCCCAATCGTCCCCATCCTCTGTTCCGCGGCTTCGTGGGTGCTGCCCTGAAGCATCAGGAAGAGGCAAAGTAAAAATGAAGAGCGGGAGAGCAGCTGAAAAGTTGCTCTCCCGTTTTTTGCACAGGAAGGGTTGGAACATTCGGTTTGCAAATGTTTTTCCAGCATAAAGGGCGATGCCTCTCGATTGGAGAAGCATCGCCCTTGTGTTTAACGGATTGCGGTTGATTATGCCACAACCGTCTTTCCGGCGGGAACAACCGTAGACTTTCCGCAAAGGAGCAGTGTGACATCCTTTGTACCGTGGTTTTCCACCTTGACGTCGTTGTGCGTAATGGTGAAGGTGAGCTTCTGACCCTGCCAATACAGCGGGAAGACCAGCTCAGTCCATTTTTCGGGAAGCTTCGGCTCAACACGCAGATCGTTGTTCACAATGCGCACACCGCCGAAACCATAGACAGTTCCCTGCCAGATGCCGCCCATGGAAGCAGCATGAATGCCTGCATCGGAAGTGGTCATCACAGGGCCAAGGTCGGTCTTGGTGGCGCCGTCGAAGAGGTGATAAGCCATATCGGCCAGACCAAGGTCTGCGGCCAGAACAGCGTGCGTGGAACGGCTCAGAGAAGAATCGTGCAGGGTGCGGGACTCATAGAAGTAGAAGTTCTTCGTCTTCACGTCAGCACTGAACAGCTCTTCCAGCAGGAAGAACAGTGCCAGCACGTCAGCCTGCTTGCCGACTTGAATGCCGCCAATCTGATCGTGGCTGTAATCATGGTAGATGGTGCCAACCACATCGGACTGCTTGTACTTGGTCAGGTCGATGCTCTTCAGGTCGAAGTAGTGGTCGAACTGAGGCAGAATGCCGTCTGCATTTTCACGGGGGAGATAGAGCTTATCCAGCACACGCTTAATCTGCTGTTCAGACTCGTCAAAGTGCAGTTCACTATTCAGACGGGTGTACACAGCATCGTTGCGCTGACGAAGCTCGTCCATCATCTTCAGGGCAAGACGCATGTTGAAACCGGCCATGTGATTGGTGTAGGCATTGTTGTCAACATGATCCTTGTACTCATCAGGACCGATGACGTCCGTGTACTCATACACGCCCTTGCTTTCGTTCCATTCTGCACGGGAAGCCCAGAAGCGTGCCGTATCAATAACGATTTCATAACCGCAACGATCCATGAAATCCTGGTCGCCCGTAGCACGGAAGTACTCCTGCACGGCAAAGGCGATATCGGCAGAAATGTGGAGCTCCAGAATGCCGGTCCAAATCTTGGTAGGCTCGCCGGTGACAACGTTGGCATCGCCCCACAGAGGAGTGACTTCGCCGTCGTCCTTCCAGGCAGATTCCCAAGGATACATAGCGCCGATGTAGTGGTTTTCCTTAGCCTTCTTGCGGGCACCAGACAAGGTGTTGTAGCGGTACTCAAGAAGCGTACGGGCAACTTCGGGCTGGGAGAAAAGGAAATAGGGCAGGATAAAAATCTCGGTATCCCAGAAAGAATGACCCTTGTAGCCTTCGCCGCTCATGCCCTTTGCGCCGATGCCGACACGGTTGTCGTCCTTCTTCACAAAGATGTTCATGTGATACTGGGCGAAGCGGATGGCCAGCTGATCAAAGTCGCTTCCCTTGATGGTGATGTCAATCTTATCCCACAGTTTCTGCCAGCTTTCAGCGCTTTCGGTGAACAGCGCATCGAAGCCGATAGATTCTGCTTCACGAACCATGGACAGACCTTCGTCTTCCAGTGCGGCGAGCGAATAGGTTTCCTTTTCCCAGCGCTGGTCACGTGCCGTGCATACGGTGCAGAACTTTTCCAAACGCAGGGTGTGGCCGGTTGCAACATCGAAGTCGGCCTTATTGGCAATGTAGCGGCGGCTGATGATGGGCAGCGTACTCTGCTCAACCTTCACACCGTCCATGCTGTATACATTCACGGCGTGCTCGCAGCATGCGACTTCAGACTGCACAGTGCTGGTCGTCATCCGCATAATCCGGAGATCGAAAAGACGCTTGGTGCCTTCATGAAAATGTTGGGTACCGGCGTTGGTTACAGTGCCGTTAATGCCGCTGACAATGGAAACTTTCACATCGGCATCCACGGGTGTTACGTCCATACGCAGCGCCATGACGTGCTCACGTGCCAGGGAAACAAAGCGGCTGAAATGGAAATGCAGTTTCTTTCCAGTGGGCGCAACCCAGATTACGTCACGCTCCAGCAGACCGTTGTGCAGGTTCAGCGTGCGGAGATAATGCTCCACCTTACCTTCCAGCATGGAGAAGGGGTGACCGTCAATGTTGATGGTAACACCGGTCATGTCGGGCAGATTAGGAAGCTCGGTGACTTCGCGGCCATCGAAGGCATCAAAAGTGCCGGTGACAAGCAGATCAGGCGTGCGGCCTACATAAGACTCCTCAAGGGTTGCACGCTGACCGAGATAGCCGTTGCCCTGGGTGAAAATAGCCTCGCACTTGCCTTGATAGCGGGCATCGAAGGCTGTTTCAGCAACGATCCAGTTTGTTTCGTTTCCCTGACCGATGGTATAGTTCATCATGGGAAGATCGATCCTTTCTAATAAATTCATGAACCTGTGTGCCTTTTGCGGGATGAAACAGGTACAGAAAACGAGAGGGAACATTGCACTGACGCAATAAAAAAGATCCGCACAATGTTGATTTTAGTATAGCATATTAGAAACAGAATTTCAATGGATTTGATGAAACTTTTCTTAAAACACAGAGCGAATAAAAGAAAACTATCGCACAGCCGCACATTACGAAAATACGGACATGATAAAAATCAGGGAACGATTACACCATATATAACAAAATATCTCAAACAGAATAGCGGAAAACATGAAAAACACCTAGAAACATGCTGAAAAAAAGCGGAAAGAAATGCACGGAAACTGTTTCAAAACCTGTTGCAAAAGCATGCGGAATATGCTATAATGAACATCGCTGTGAAACACTAAAGAAACGGAGGCGAAGCGCATGCCTTCTAATAGTCAGAATGCTGGTGTTAAGGTGCTGGCTGACCGGCTTGGCCTGTCGAAGGCTACGGTATCGAAAGCACTGAATGGTTATCCGCAGGTCAGCGAGGCAACCCGGCGGAAAGTGCTGGACGCGGCGGCACAGCTGGGCTATCCTGTGCAAGGAAATGCTTCAGTGTCTGTCGGCGCACGGAAACGTGTCGGCTGGATCTACCGCACCGATTCCCGTACACCGGGAACAACACAACTCATTGCCTGCTCGGGTTTTCAGCGTACAGCGCAGGATCTGAAAGACTCAAATATGGATGTCCTCATGCTTCCTCTTTTCCTGGATACGCCGGAGAAAACATTGCTGGAGCTGATTACAGAGAATCACCTTGATGGTGCTTTTCTCAGCGATATCAAGCAAAACGACGTGTTCTTTGAAGAAGCAAAAGAGGTTAACGTTCCGCTTGTCTTTTGGGGATTGCCGCTTACGGAAGAACGTCCCAATTACGGCTTTGTGGCTTACGACTCTGTCAGCGGTGTCAGCATGGCAATGAAGCACTTGCTGGATTTAGGTCATCGTCGCATTGGCTTCCTCAATGGTAACCGCCCTGCCCATGTAAGCATGGAACGGCTGGATGGCTACATGCTGGCACTGGCGCATGCGGGAATTTCCTATGATCCTTCTTTGACATGGGAAGGGGATTATACCTTTGCATGCGGCGCACCTGCACTGGAATTTTTCCTGCAAAAGGGTGTAACAGCTGTCTGTTGCGCCAGCGACAAAATGGCCATTGGCTTGGCACATGCCGCCCAGCAGCGCGGAATTGCAATTCCGGAGGATCTATCCATTGTGGGATACGACAACGACCCGGTGTGCAGCAGTATGTTCCCGCAGCTGACGACGGTGGCGCAGGATTTCTTCCGAATCGGCAAGGTGACAGCAACCCTGATGGAATGCTTGCTCCAAGGAATGCCGGTAGGCCCTGTTTCTATCCCGCCGGAGCTGATTGTGCGCGGTTCCACGGCTGCCCCGAAACAAAAATAAACATTGGAGGCTTTTACCATGAAGTACGAAGGCATTATTTTTGACCTCGATGGTGTTATTTGCTCCACGGACCATTATCATTATCTCGCTTGGAAGGCACTGGCGGATCGTCTGGGCATTCCTTTTAATGAAACTGACAACAATCGTCTTCGCGGTGTCAGCCGTATGGAAAGCCTGAACATTGTGCTGGAGAAGAGCACCAAGGCTTATACAGAGGATGAGAAGGTTGCTATGGCAACGGAGAAGAACAATACCTACCGCGAACTTCTGCATCAGATGGGCCCGGCGGATCTTTCCAAGGAAGTGAAGGATACGCTGGATGCACTCCGCAGCAAGGGATGCAAGCTGGCCATCGGCTCTTCCAGCAAGAATACGCCCTTCATCCTGGAGCGCATTGGACTGGGCGACTATTTCGACGCCGTGGCAGACGGCAACTGCATTACCCATTCCAAGCCTGATCCCGAAGTATTCCTGAAGGCCGCTGAGATGATCGGTCTGGATCCTGCCAAGTGCATGGTGGTAGAAGATGCACATGCCGGTGTAGAAGCTGCTGTGAACGGCGGTTTCCATTGCGCCGCTATCGGCGACGCCAAGGACGATGTGCGTGCCACCTATCATCTTTCTACGTTTGCGGATTTGCTGAAGGCAGCTGAGTAATCAACAGCATGCTTCTATTGAAAGGGCAGAAGTCTATGGAAAAGACCTCTGCTCTTTTGATATCTCCTCGTTCTTAAGCTTTTTACAATACAAAAGAGCCATCTGCGCATGAACAAACGCAAATGGCTCTTTGTGATTTTGGCTTATTTGGTTCCTTCTACGGAATCACCTGCATGCTCCAGCATGAAAATACCGTTCGGTGCGAAGACCTGTACATGCTCGCCGGAAAGAAGCGTCAGCGAGTAATGAGCGCCTTGCATTTCAAAGCGGAGCTTGCTGCCATGATAATGGAACAGGAAACTCAGACCATTCCAAGCATCGGGCAGGAAAGGATCAATGCGAATGCCGTCTTCGCGGATCTTCAATCCTGCAAAGCCATTGACAACGGCCATGTAGCAGCCGCCCATGTTGGCCGTATGAATGCCATCTTTGGAGTTGCCGTGGGTGTTCATCAAGTCGGTCTTGACGCTGTCGCCGAAGTGCGCCTGCGCCTCATCTTTCAGGCCAAGCCGGCAGGCATCGATGCAGAAAATGCAGTGCGAGAGCGAAGAATCGTGGGTGGTGATTTTCTCATAATAGTCATAAGAACGGCGGCGAACGTCTTCACCCACCCAATCTTCAAACAGCACGTGCGCCAACACGGTGTCTGCCTGCTTGCACACCTGATACCGATACAGTTCCAGTGCATGATAATGCAGCAGCAGCGGGAAGTTTTCCTTCGGCGTAGAGGCCAAATCCCATACGGGCTTCATCAGAAAACTGTCATCCTGAGGATTGATGCCGGTCTTTTCATCGTAGGGCAACAGCATACGGTCGGCAGCATCCTGCATGGCACGCAACTCATCATTGGTCACAGACAGATGAGATGCCCACGCATCATAGCATCCCCATTCTTTCAGCAACTTTGCGGCACGGACAGCCCACTCCAGGTTGTACTTCGCACATGCATTGGTGTAATAGTTGTTGTTCACCATGGCAGTGTACTCATCGGGGCCGGTGACACAGTTAATGCGGAAAACACCGTCTACCATGTAGCCGACGCTCAGCCACAGACGAGCAGTTTCCAGCAGGATCTCTGCACCTTCCTTGCACAGGTAATCTTGATCGCCAGTTGCCATATAGTAGGTAGCAACAGCATAGGCAATGTCACCGTCAATGTGATACTGAGCCGTACCTGCGGGGAAGTAGCCGCTGCATTCACGTCCCGTGATGGTTCGCCAGGGGAACAGTGCACCCTTGTCATGACCCAGCAAGCGGGCGTTAGCACGAGCCGCATCCAGGGTGTGGTAACGGAAACTAAGGAGCTTCCGCGCCAGTTCCGGCATGGTCAGAATGAAGAAAGGCATCATGTACATTTCTGTATCCCAGAAGTAATGCCCTTCATAGCCCTCACCGCTCAGACCCTTGGCGGCAATACTGCACACACCGTCTCGGCCGGCAGACTGGAAAAGCTGATACAGGTTGAACTGCATGGAAAGGTTGGCATCTTCATCGCCATCAATGTGCATATCAGCACTTTCCCAGAATTCTTTGCAGATTGCAGTCTGCTTTTCATACAGCGTGTCCACATGACCAAAGGCGCGGGACATGGCAGATTTTGCGGCATCCAGCGGATCTGTGTAACGGCGGCTGTCTGCAAAGATGCTGTATTTCACCACACGAAGCGTTTGACCTTGCGCCAGGGCAACCTTTCCGGTGTGGGTGAAGCTGTGATTTGCTTCATTGTAGCAAACGGAGGTCTCTGCAGGAAGATTGCAATCATGACGGACACCGCTGACCAATGTCAAATGGCTTTGCTTCGTCTGCACGGTAAGATAGGAAGCATCTCCCTGCAACTCATGGGCAATGGGAACCAGATGGCATTCACTTTCACCGGCCAGGCGGGGATCGTTAGGATCGGCATAATTCTTCACCAAAGCCAGCTGAGTGCTGGTGAAGGCGACCTCACCACTGTAGTTTACGGGCGTCACCTGATAATCGATGGTGAAGCATTCCGGGCAGGCAAAACTGGTCATGCGGCGGATTACCAGCTCAGTCTCCTTGCCGGAAGCACTGCGCCAGGTAACACGGCGCTCTGTTGTGCCGTGATCCATATCCAGAATGCGCTCGAAGTGCGTGATCGTGCCGGTATTTACGCGATAATCTTCTCCGCTGAATGCGAAGCACATGCCCTGCGTATCGGCGGCGTTGATCATTGATTCCTTGGTTTCACAGACATTGGTCAGCCGTTCGGCCTGCTTCATAGGGACATCTTCATAAAAACCATTCAGGTAGATGCCACGCATGGTGTTCGTGCCTTCCGGCAGGCCTTCTTCCAGCGTGCCGCGGACACCAATATAACCATTGGCGTTATGGAAAATGGTTTCTTGCAGTGCCAAATCTTTTGCACTGGGGGAAACCTGACATTGACGATAAACCCGCTGCATATATTGTGCTCCTTTGCGTTGTGGTAGGTGTTCAGCAACGATTGTAGAAGCCCGGCAAGGAAAAGTCAATAGAATCGAGCATGAGAAACCCTGGAAACCTGTGAAACGATACGCCTACAAAATTTCCCCTTCAAGCAGGGATTGACAAAGAAATGTCGAATAGCTTCATCAGGTGGTAAATTGTCCGTGTTATGCGGAACATCATGAGGAGGTTATTCCAATGGCGAATCGTATCGTTTTGAATCCTATTTCCTATCATGGCCGCGGCGCAATCGAATCCATCGTGCCGGAAGTGCAGGGCCGCGGACTGAAGAAGGCTTTCGTGTGCTCCGACCCTGATCTGCTGAAGTTCGGCGTCACCAAGAAGGTGACCGACGTGCTGGACAAGGCTGGCCTGGATTACGAAGTGTATTCCAACATTAAGCCCAACCCCACCATCGAGAACGTGCAGACCGGTGTGGCCGCATACAAGGCCAGCGGTGCTGACTACATCATTGCCATCGGCGGCGGTTCCTCCATGGACACGGCCAAGGCCATCGGCATTATCATCAACAATCCTGAGTTCGCTGACGTGCGTTCTCTGGAAGGCGTTGCTCCTACCAAGAATAAGACGGTGTTCACCATTGCTGTTCCCACCACTGCCGGCACGGCCGCTGAGGTGACCATCAACTACGTGATTACCGACGTGGAGAAGAAGCGCAAGTTCGTCTGCGTGGACGTGCATGACATTCCCGAGGTTGCTGTGGTGGATCCTGACATGATGTCCACCATGCCCAAGGGCCTGACTGCCGCTACCGGCATGGACGCTCTGACCCACGCTATTGAAGGCTTCACCACCAAGGCTGCTTGGGAAATGACCGATATGTTCCACCTGAAGGCCATTGAGATCATCTCCAAGTCTCTGCGCGGTGCTGTGGCCGGCACGGCTGAGGGCCGCGACGGCATGGCTCTGGGCCAGTATGTGGCAGGCATGGGCTTCAGCAATGTGGGTCTGGGCATCGTGCACTCCATGGCACACTGCCTGGGCGCTGTGTATGACACGCCTCACGGTGTGGCCAACGCCATCCTGCTGCCGACCGTCATGGAATACAACGCTCCCGTGACCGGCGACAAGTACAAGTACATCGCCGCCGCAATGGGTGTGGAAGGCACCGAGAAGATGACCCAGGACGAGTATCGCAAGGCCGCTGTGGATGCTGTGAAGAAGCTGGCCGCCGATGTTGGCATTCCTGCTGACCTGAAGGCCATTGTGAATCCCGACGATCTGGACTTCCTGGCTGAGTCTGCCTATGCAGATGCTTGCCGTCCCGGCAATCCTCGCGACACCAGCCCTGAGGAAATCAAGGAGCTGTACAAGAAGCTTCTGTAATCATAACCGTCCTATCTGACAAGAAGCAAGCCTTTGAAACACTCAAGGGCTTGCTTTTTTTCGTTTTCCTATGGTGTTTTCAAAGAAAATAGGGTACAATAAGGCAAACAAGCGCGTTAGATCAATGGAAACGGAAGGTGGATGCGGTGGATAAGAAACTGACATGGAAAGAATATGCCTGCATAGCAAGTATGCTCTTTGGACTGTTCTTTGGCGCAGGTAACCTGATTTTTCCTGTCCATATGGGACAGATGGCCGGCAGTCACGTATTTTCGGCTGCTGCCGGATTTCTGATTACGGGCGTCGGTATGCCGCTGCTGGCAGTTGCAGCCCTGGGCATCAGCCGGAGCAATGGCGTTTATCAGCTCAGCAGTACGGTGAGCAAAAAATACGGCGTGTTCTTTTCCGGTCTGCTGTATTTAACCATTGGACCGTTCTTTGCGATTCCGCGTTGTGCCGCCACGTCCTTTACAGTGGGCATTGAGCATTTCTTCCCTGAAAACAGTCAGGTTGCATTGTGGATTTTCTCTCTGCTGTTCTTTGCGGCGGTGCTGATCCTGTCCCTGCGCCCGGGCAAGATTCTTACTTGGGTGGGCAAGATTTTGAACCCGCTGTTCCTTGTATTCCTGGGCGTGTTGGTGGTGGTCGCCTTGCTGAACCCGGCGGCGGATCTGACGCAAATCGCAGCAGAAGACGATTATGTCAGCCAGCCCTTCTTCAGCGGATTTCTGGAGGGATACAACACCATGGATGCCTTGGCGGGGCTTGCTTTCGGCATTGTGGTGGTGCAGGTGATCCGTGATCTTGGCGTGAGTGATCCGAAACATGTGGCAGGCGCCACGGTGCGTTCCGGCATTTTCAGCTGCTTGCTGATGGCGCTGATCTATGTGGCAGTGACCATCGTCGGCGCCCAGAGTCGCGGCCTGTTTGACACCAGTGCTAACGGTGGCATCGCCCTGGCACAGATTGCTGATTATTATCTGGGAGACGTGGGCGCCTGGCTCTTGGCGACGATTGTAACCCTGGCTTGCCTGAAGACGGCAGTGGGACTGATCACCAGCTGTGCAGAAGGCTTTGCTACGATGTTCGCCAAAGGGCCGAACTACCGCACGTGGGCTGTTATTTTCTCTGTGGTTGCGTTCCTTATTGCAACGGTGGGGCTGAATACCATTACAGCCTGGTCTTTGCCGGTGCTGATGTTCCTGTATCCGCTGGCAATTACGCTAATCCTGCTGACGCTCTTAGGGAACTCCTTCCAGCATGATCGTGTGGTGTATATCAGCGTAACGGTGCTGACACTGATCGCGTCCCTCTATGATATGCTGCGCACCTTGCCGGACGGCATCTGCACGGCATGGCACCTGGATGGGATCATCAATACGATTGGCAAGGTTCTGCCTTTTGCCGATCTGGGATTGGCATGGATTTGCCCCGCGGCGTTGGGCTTGGTCATCGGTTTGGTGATTCACTGGTGCAAGGCAAAGCAGGGGAAAACCGCCTGAATTTCATCACAAAAAGCGACACAGGAGATGCTTACTCTCTTGTGTCGCTTTTTCGTATGCGCTATGGCTCAGTATTCTTGCAGAACCTTTTCCAGACTTTCGGCGCGGTAGCCCCAGCCGATTTGGTTCATGCCGTCCCGCAGATGGTCTGCATCGGTGGATGTGAAGCCGCTGACCAGTTTCTCGGCG
>CAVBFK010000265.1:0-3730 GCA_963594395.1 Lachnospiraceae bacterium | reverse complement strand
TGTCTGAAACGGAGAATTGCGTTATCGTTGGACGCTGTGCCAACTACATTCTCCGCGATTCGCCGAACGCCGTGAAGCTGTATGTCCATGCGCCGGAAGATGTCTGCGTGCGCTCGGTGATGAGCAAGTACGGCATGACCAGTGAAGATGCTATCAAGGCCATCCGCAGCATCAACAAGCGCCGGGCAGATTATTACCGCTACTTTACCGGCCACGACTGGAAGGATGCGGACTTCTACGACCTGTGCATGGATTCTTCCAAGATCGGCCGTGAAAAGTGTGCCGCCATCGTCAAGGCCTATTTGAGCGAACTGTAATCCTCAAGCAAAGCAAAAACGTGAGTCTCCTTGGTAGGGACTCACGTTTTTGGTATGAACCGCCTCTATGGGAAGAAACCGTATGGATTTCTCCCCATAGAGGTGTTTTTTTGCTTTTATCCGCGGATGACGGCGTTGTACTTTTCAGAAGCGACCTTCTGCAGCTTCTCCATGGCCTTGGTGATTTCTGCCTCGGTCAAGGTATGATCGGCGGCACGGAACACGAAGGAGAAAGCAACAGACTTCATGTCCTTGCCCACAGCCACAGAGCGGTACACGTCGAACATCTTGGCATCTTCCAGGATGCTGCCGGCCGCGGCGGCCATGTCTGCCAGCAGAGGACCAACCTCAGTGGATTCTGCCATCACCAGGCTCAGGTCACGGCTCACTGCAGGATAGCGAGGCATTGCCTTCACAGCACCCATAGCGGTGCGGAGTTCAGCAATCGTCTCCATGTCCAGCTCAGCAATCAGCGCACGGGAAGGCATATCGAAGTTCTCGCGAACCGTAGGATGCACTTCGCCCAAGGTGCACACCACCTTGCCGTCATGGGTCAGCACCGCCTGACGGCTGGGATGGAGGTACTTCTCCTCACTGCGTGCCACCGTGAAGGTAATGCCCAGCTGACGCAGCAGGCGCTCCACCGCGCCGCGCATGGTGAAGAAATCTTCGTCCTTGCCATACAGGCCCATGCACAGCTTGCGGGTTTCGGTGGGCAGACCCTCCTCGGTGCGATGGTCAGGGTCGAACACATTGGAAACCTCGAACAGGCGGGCAGACTCATTGCCGTGGTTCATGTTCAGTGCCAGAGTAGACAGCATGTCAGGCACCAGCGTCGTGCGCATCACGGACGTGTCTTCACCCAAAGGATTGCGGATGGGCAGCATATGGCGGCGGGCATCCGCTTCATCCAGCATGAGCTTATCCACCGTCTTGGGGCTCACGAAGGAATAATTCATGATCTCATAGAAGCCCATGGCCGTCAGCACCTGGCTGACTTCATCCTTCAGGCGCATCCGGTCAGAACGTCCGCCGGGCGTGGTTTCGCCGCGCAGAAGCGTCGAAGGAATCTTATCATAGCCGTAGACACGCAGAGCTTCCTCGCACAGGTCTGCTTCACCCTCCACGTCCTGACGGAAATCAGGCACGGTCACGGTCAGGGTGTCGCCGTCGCGCTTCACATCGAAGAACAGTTCCTTCAGGATACGCTCAGTATCGTCTGCAGGGATGTTCACACCTGCACGGCGGGCAATCTTCTCGCAGGAAGCGGTGATCACCTGCTTCTGGGCAGGTTCGGGATAAATATCAATGACGCCGCTGACCACATCGCCGGCATCCAGCTGATTGATCATCTGGCAGGCGCGCTGCATGGCCTCCATGGCCGTCTTCACGGAAACGCCCTTTTCAAAGCGGCCGGAGGACTCAGTGCGGATGCCCAGGCTGCGGCTGGTCACGCGGGTTGCAGCCCGGTCAAACACAGCGCACTCGAACATCATGGTATGGGTCTTCTCGGTGATTTCGCTCTCCTCGCCGCCCATAACGCCGGCCACGCAGGAAGGCTTCGATGCATCGCAGATGACCAGCTGGCCAGCCGTCAGCGGATGGGGCTTGCCGTCCAGCGTGGTGATGTGCTCGCCCTCCACAGCCTTGCGGACAATGATGTGATGACCTTCCACCATATCCAGGTCGAAGGCATGCATGGGATGACCCGTCTCCAGCATAATGAAGTTGGTGATATCCACCACGTTATTGATGGAACGCATGCCGGCGCCGTAGAGGTACTTGCGCAGCCACATGGGGCTGGGTCCCACACGCACGTCCTTGATCACGCGGGCGATATAGCGGGGGCACAGATCCGTAGCTTCCACATCAACCTTCACGTAATCATGCACATCGCCGCCGGCTTCGGTCACGGTGATTTCCGGCTTATGGAAGGTGGTGCCGCAGGCCACGGCCGTCTCACGGGCAATGCCCCACACGCTCAGGCAGTCAGGGCGATTGGCCAGCACTTCAAAGTCCATCACCGTATCGTCAATGCCCAGGATCGGCTTCACATCGCTGCCCACGGGATACTCTTCGTGGAACTCCAGAATGCCGGCCGCGCCAACGGACGGATACAGTTCCACCGGCACGCCCAGCTCTTCGGAGGAGCACAGCATGCCCTCGGACATCACGCCGCGGAGCTTACCTTTCTTAATCTTCACACCGCCGGGCAGATGAGCGCCCACCAGTGCTACAGGGGTCAGGATGCCGGCACGGCAGTTCGGTGCGCCGCAGACAATCTGCAGCGGTGCATCGCCGCCCACATCCACTGTGGTCACGTGCAGATGGTCACTGTCGGGATGGGGCTCGCAGGTCAGCACACGGCCAACCACCACGTTATCGACCTCGGCGCCGGTTTCTTCATAACCTTCCACACCGTTGCCGATCATGATCATCTTATCCTGATAGTCCGCCGCACTCATGGGGATATCGGCGTACTCCTTAATCCATTGCATAGGTACCTTCAAGGGAAGACCCTCCTTTTTCGGAACGATTCCGCTCTTCTATCGTTTTGATCGTTCAGCCTCATCGGTGCTTACCGGAACTGACCCAGGAAGCGCACATCGCCTTCATACAGCAGGCGCATATCCGGGATGGAATAGCGCTGCATGGCAATACGCTCCAGGCCGATGCCGAAAGCAAAGCCGGAATACACAGAGCTGTCAATGCCGCACATTTCCAGCACCTTGGGGTTCACCATGCCGCCGCCCAGCACTTCAATCCAGCCGGTGCCCTTGCAGACGCGGCATCCCTTGCCGTGGCAAGCAGCGCAGGTCAGGTCAACCTCCGTAGAAGGCTCGGTGAAGGGGAAGAAGCTGGGGCGGAAACGGGTGGTGATGCCCTTGCCGTACAGGCGCTCTGCAAAGGCATTTAGCGTGCCGCGGAGGTCTGCCATGGTAACGTCCTTATCCACCACAAGGCCTTCCATCTGGTGGAACACAGGGCTGTGGGTAGCATCCACTTCGTCAGCGCGATACACGCGGCCGGGGCAAACCACACGGATCGGGGGCTTGCGGGTCAGCATGGTACGTGCCTGCATGGGGCTGGTGTGGGTACGCAGCACCACGTTGTCATCAATATAGAAGGTATCCTGCGCATCGCGGGCAGGGTGATTCTTCGGGATGTTCATCAGCTCGAAGTTGTAGTGATCCAGCTCCACTTCGGGGCCTTCCACCACTTCAAAGCCCATGCCGGTGAAGCAGTCGATCATCTCGTTCATCACCAGCGTCAGAGGATGTTCGCTACCCATGGCAGGCATTTCTGCAGGCTGGGTCACGTCGATGGTTTCCCGCTTCAGGGCTTCTTCCTGCTCACGAGCCTTCAGCACGCGGAGCTTTTCATCCAGCATTTCGGTAAAATGCTCACGAGCC
>CAVBFK010000264.1:0-4722 GCA_963594395.1 Lachnospiraceae bacterium | reverse complement strand
CTTGCCTGCTTCTTGCGTGTAATCTGCTTCAATGCTACAATGGACGTGTCATGAAAGGAGCATTGAGCCGAATGGAAAGTCAGCATATCATGAAAACCTCGGAGCTCATTCGACGTTTCCTGCCTTATTTCCGCCGATACAAGGGTACGGTGGCCTTTGACCTGTGCTGTGCCGCCTTCACAACCCTGTGCGACTTGGCATTGCCCATGCTGGTGCGTTCCATCACCCAGCGGGCGACCATTGATTTGGCCTCTTTGACGGTGAATTTCATCCTGCAGGTGGGCGGCATTTACATGCTCCTGCGGGTCATTGACGCCGCGGCCAATTATTTCATGCAATCCGTGGGTCACATCATGGGCACCAAGCTGGAAAACGACATGCGTGCAGACTTGTTCCATCACCTGCAAGAGCTGTCCTTCCGCTATTACAGTGAAACCAAGGTGGGTCAGATTATGGCCCGCATTACCTCTGACTTGTTTGAAGTGACAGAATTCGCTCACCACTGCCCGGAGGAATTCCTTATTGCCGCGGTGAAAATCACGGTCAGCTTCATTATTCTCTGCGGCATGAATGTTCCGCTGACGCTGATGATGTTCGCCGTGGTGCCGCTGATGATTGTCTTCACTAGGTATTATAACGGGAAGATGCGCCGCGCCTTCAAGCTCCGCAACAACCAGGTGGGCGAGATTAACGCCCAGGTGGAGGACAGCCTGCTGGGCATCCGTGTGGTGAAGTCCTTCGCCAATGAAGGCATTGAAGAAGAAAAGTTCGCCAAGGGCAATGAACGCTTCCTGGAAACCAAGGCGCTGTCCTACAAATACATGGCCGCCTTCGGCACCTCCAACCGCATCTTTGACGGACTGATGTACATTGTGGTGGTGGTGGGCGGCGCCCTGTTCATCCGCAGCGGAAAACTGACCGCCGCCGACCTGACGGCGTATCTGCTCTATGCCCAGATGCTTCTGGCCGCCATCCGCCGCCTGGTGGAATTCACCGAGCAGTTCCAGCGGGGCATGACGGGTGTGGAACGCTTCTGTGAGATCATGGACGCCCCGGCGGAAATCCAGGATGCCCCCGATGCCGAGGAACTTCATGACGTGAAGGGTCAGGTGGAATTCCGCCACGTGGGCTTCACCTATGCAGACGGTGACCACGCCGTGCTCCACGACCTGAATCTGACCGTTACCCCCGGCCGCTCCATTGCCCTGGTGGGCCCCTCCGGCAGCGGCAAGAGCACCCTGTGCAACCTGATTCCCCGCTTTTATGACGTAACCGAGGGCAGTATCCTCATTGACGGCAAGGACGTGCGCTCCCTGACCCAGCATAGCCTGCGGAACTCCATCGGCATGGTGCAGCAGGAAGTGTACCTCTTCTCCGGCAGCGTGTATGAGAACATCGCCTACGGTAAGCCCGGCGCTACACGGGAAGAAGTCATCGAAGCCGCGAAATTGGCCGGTGCCGATGAATTCATCCGCGCCCTGCCTCAGGGTTATGACACCTTTGTGGGCGAGCGGGGCGTGAAGCTTTCCGGCGGACAGAAACAGCGGATCTCCATTGCCCGCGTGTTTCTGAAGAATCCGCCCATCCTGATTCTGGACGAAGCCACCTCTGCCCTGGATAACGAAAGCGAACATCTGGTTCAGCAGTCCCTGGAGAAGTTGGCTCACGGCCGCACCACCTTCACCATTGCCCACCGCCTGACCACCATCCGCGGCGCAGATGAAATTTGGGTGCTGACGGACAAGGGCGTGGAGGAGCGCGGCTCCCACCAAGAATTGCTGAAGAAGGGCGGATTGTACGCCCACTTGTATGAAATGTACACCGACCATATGGAGGTAAATTGATCATGATACTGGAGAAAGCTGTTCACGGCGACGAGCAGGAAGTGATGGATCTTTACCTTGCCGTTACCAAGGGAATGCACAAGGAAGGACTTTATCAGTGGTATGAAGGGGAATATCCCACCCCGGACATGCCCGCACAAGATATTGCCGCCGGCACGCTGTACGTCATCCGCCGGGAGGGGAAGATTCTGGCGGCGGTCACCGTGGATCAGGAGCAGGACGAGCAGTATGCGTCCATCCCGTGGATGTTCGGCGTAAAGCCCGGCTGCTTCCATCGCCTGGGTATCCTGCCGGAAGGACAGGGGCAGGGCCTGGGCAAGCAGATTCTGCAGGATGTGGAGGATATCCTCCGCGCCCAGGGCTGTGATAGCCTCCGCTGCGATACCCTCATGGAAAATAAGCGTGCCATCGGTCTGTATATGGGTCGCGGCATGCGGCTGGTGGGCGAGGTGGTGCACTTCGAGCCCGATAAGGCGCAGAACTTCCCCTGCCTGGAGAAGCCCCTGACCGAGGATTGCCCCATGCTTCCCGTGCCCATGACCCCTGCCTTCCGCGGCGGCAGTCTGACCCCCTGGGGCGGCACCAAGCTGAAGACCGTCTACGGCAAGGACATTCATGAGCCCACGGGAGAAAGCCTGGAAGCCAGCTGCATTCCCGGGCTGGAGAGCACCAATCCCAACGGGGAGAAGCTCCCTGACCTGATTGCCAAGTACGGTGAGAAATTTGCCGGCCGCTATGCCGGCAAGACCTTCCCGTTGCTGCTGAAGTTGCTGGATGCCAAGGACGCCTTGTCGGTGCAGGTGCATCCCGATGATGCCTTTGCCGCCGAAAATGAAAACGGCAAGCTGGGCAAGACCGAAGCCTGGCTCATCCTCTCTGCCGAGGAAGGTAGTCAGCTGGTGTACGGCATCAAGCCCGGCACCACCCGGGAAGAGCTTCGCGCCGCCTGCGAAAAGGGCGCCGCGGTGGAACCTCTCCTGCGCCGGGTGTCCGTGAAGCCCGGGGACGTGTGCTACATCCCTGCCGGCTGTGTCCATGCCATCGGCGCGGGCATTGTGCTGTATGAGATTCAGCAGTCCTCCGACGTGACCTACCGCTTCTACGACTGGGATCGGGTGGACGCCAAGGGCAACAAGCGCCAGCTCCACCTGGACAAGGCACTGGCAGTTACCGACCTTTCCTTCGCAGGCGATGCCGTGCCTGCTCCCGATGCGCCTTGCGTCCGCGTGCTGGATAAGACCTTCTTCACCTTGGATCTCCTCCGCGGCGATGACGGCGTTTCCGTGCCGGATGTTCATGATTTTGCGTTCTTCACCGCCCTGGATGACGGCTTGACCCTCTCCTGGGAAGGCGGCGCCTGCGCCCTCCGCAAGGGACAAACCCTGTACCTGCCCGCTAGTTGCCCCAAGTGTAAGCTGACGGGCAAGGGAAGAGCCGCTATGGCAATGGCGAAATGAAAGATATCGATGAAGATTCAGAAAGAAGGCTCTCTCCATGCACTACAATGAGGAATACTTTGAATCCGGCCTGTACCGCGTGGGCACCCGCTGTGAAAAGTGGGACTTGATGCGGGAAGAAAATCAAGATGACACCATGATCCCCCTGTGGGTGGCGGATATGGATTTCCCCAGCCCGCCCGAGGTGTGCGCCGCCCTGGTGAACCGCGCCGCCCATCCGACCTACGGCTACACCGAGCCGGCTCATGATGATTATCAGGCCGCGATGGATTACTGGCAGCGCCGCCACGGTCTGACCTTTGCAGAGGAGGATATCACCCTTCTGCCCTGCGTGGTGACGGGACTGAAGCTGGCCATCCAGGCCTGCACCAACCCCGGGGATGGCGTGGTGATCATGTCTCCCGTGTACGGCCCCTTCTCCCATTCCGTGGAGGCGACCGACCGCAAGGAAGTGGACTGCCCCTTGACCAAGGACGCCGCCGGACGGTATTCCATGGATTTGGACGCCATTGAGAAGGCTCTGCAAAGCGGCGCCAAGGCCGTCATGCTCTGCAACCCGCACAACCCCGTGTCCCGCGCATGGAGCAAGGAGGAACTGCTGGCACTGGCGGAGGTAACCAAGCGCTATCATGCGACGCTGATTTCCGACGAGATTCACGCAGACTTCGTGTACGCACCTCTGACCTTTGTTCCCATGCTGTCCCTTATGCAGGAGAATGTGATTTCCCTGTGCGCCGCCAGCAAGACCTTCAACCTGGCAGGACTCCAGCAGGCCATGTGCCTGTGCAAGGACAAGGCACTGCGGACGAAGTTCCAAACGGCACTGGAAGCCGCAGGCGTGCGCAGCGGCAACATCTTTGCCCTGGAGGCCAACCGCGCCGCGTATCAGTACGGCGACGCCTGGCTGGACGGACTGCTGAATTATCTGAGCGGCTCCCGTCAGCTGCTGACGGATTGGGTGCACGAGCATCTGCCCGAGGCGGTGATGACACCCATTGAGGCAACGTATCTGGCCTGGCTGGATTTGTCTGCCTATGGTCACACCACGGAAGAATTGATGGAAATGACCAAGGCAGAAGGTGTGTATTTCACGGCGGGTACGTTCTTTGGGGAAAAGGCAGGGGAGTATCATCTGCGGGTGAATTTCGGCACACCGAGACATATTTTGACGGAAGGCCTGGCAAGGCTGGAAAAGGCTTTGAAGAAGTAAGAGACTTCTTCAAAGGCATCGTTGGAACAGTATCCCTTCAAGAAAGGGGACTGCGAAGGGGTCAAGGGGGCGACCGCAAAGCCCCCTTGAAGCTAGTGAAAATTTTCTCGCAAAGGGATAGGCTTGTTGCATGAAATAAGCGAGCTAAGACCTTTATTCCAGAGGGCTTTCCGGTTACGGGTCGAAGACTCCGCCCTCTGGACTCCTTCGG
>CAVBFK010000263.1:0-5250 GCA_963594395.1 Lachnospiraceae bacterium | reverse complement strand
GTGGTGCCCTCCATGGGCCAGTCGCTTTCCTTCACAGGCAGGCGGCGGCCAATGAGCTTTTCCACCTGGTTGAGCTGCTTCACCTCATCGATGCAGCAGAAACTGATGGCGTTGCCCGTGTGTCCTGCGCGACCCGTGCGGCCGATGCGGTGCACGTAGGCTTCCGGCTCCATGGGCATATCATAGTTGAAAACGTGGCTGAGGCCGGCAATGTCCAGGCCGCGGGCGGCAATGTCCGTGGCCACCAGCACCTTGCAATCGCCTGTTTTGAAGCGTGTCAGCGCCACCTGGCGGGCATTCTGGCTCTTATCGCCGTGAATGGCAACCGCCTCGATGCCGGCCTTGCTCAGGTCGCGGACAATCCGGTCTGCGCCGTGGCGGGTGCGGGAGAACACCAGCGCATTTTCCACCGCGGGATCCTTCAGCAGATGGGCCAACAGGAATTTCTTGTTGGCCTTATCCACATAGTACAGGCACTGGTCAATGGCTTCTACGGGGCTGGACACCGGGTCTACCTTGACGGACTCGGGGTTATGGAGCATCTCCATGGCCAGCTTTTCCACTTCTGCCGGCATAGTTGCGGAGAAAAGCAGGGTCTGATGCTTCTCAGGCAGACGGTTAGCCACCCGGCGCACATCATGGATGAAGCCCATATCCAGCATACGGTCGGCTTCGTCCAGCACGAAGGTTTCCACCCAGTCCAGGCGTACATAGCCCTGATGCATCAGGTCACACAGGCGGCCGGGGCAGGCAACCACCACATCGGCGCCGCGGTGAAGTGCCTCCACCTGGCTCTGCTGGTTCACGCCGCCGAAAATCACGCAGGAAGTGATCGGCAGTTTCTTGCCATAGGCCACAAAATTCTCATAAATCTGCAGAGCCAGTTCGCGGGTAGGCGTCAGAATCAAGGCGCGAATCACCCGCGGAGCGTCCGGCTTGCGGGGCGCTTTGGCCAGGTTCTGCAGAATCGGCAGCGCAAAGGCCGCCGTTTTGCCTGTACCCGTCTGGGCACAGCCGAGCACGTCTCGTCCGTCCAGCACCAGGGGGATGGTGGCCTGCTGAATGGGCGTGGGCGTTTCATAACCGCTGCGGCGAACATTCTCCAGCAGCTGGGGCATTAAAGCTAATTGTTGAAAGGTCATGCTGTTCCTTCATTTCTATCAGATTCATCATGTTGCCGACGCACGTGAGAAACACGCCGGCCGCGGTTATCTGCCAAAGCACATAACCTATTTATTTTACCATATCGTGGCTTTTTCCGCAACCATTTTGCGTTAGTCGTGTTTAATACAACAATAATACAACTTTACAAAGATTTTGTTAAAAAGCAGGATTCACAGATAACGTGGAGAATACCTTAGATGAATACAATTGATACGGCCTGCCTTGTGCGGGACGCAAAGGAGGCATCCTGATATGATTCATTTCGGTACCGGCGGCTGGCGCGCCATTATCGGCGATGACTTTACCCGTGTGAATATCCAGCGTCTGGCGCTGGCCGTAGCACGGCGGATGAAGGCCGAGGAATGCGACGGACGCGGTTTCGTCATCGGCTATGACCGCCGTTTTCTCTCCCGGGAAGCCACGGAATGGGTGGCAGAAATCATGGCATCTGAGGGCATCCACACCCGCGTAATTGACCGCGAGGCGCCTACGCCCCTGATTATGTTCACCGTGAAGGATTACGGCCTTTATTATGGCATGGCCGTTACCGCAAGCCACAACCCCGCCCTGTACAACGGCATTAAGCTGTTCACCAAGGGCGGCCGGGATGCTGTGGAATCGATCACCAACGAGATCGGCGATGCGGCCAACGCCATTACGGAAGACGAGCTCCATCCCATCACCTATGCCCACGGCATTGAAACCGGACTGATTGAGGAGATCAACCCGCAGAACGCTTATCTGGACAGCATCATTCGTGCCGTGAACATGGACGCGATCCGCAGCCGCGGCCTGCGCATTATCCTTGACCCCATGTACGGCGTGAGCCGCACCAGTCTGCAGACCATTCTGCTGACCGCCCGCTGCGATGTGGACGTGATTCACGAGCGTCACGACACCCTGTTCGGCGGACGTCTGCCTGCTCCCAATGTAGAAACGCTGGGTGCCTTGAAGGCCTCTGTGCTGCAGAACCATGCAGACATCGGCATTGCCACCGACGGCGATGCTGACCGCCTGGGCATTATCGACGACAAGGGCCGATTCATCCATCCCAACGAGATTCTGGTGTTGCTGTATGACTATCTGCTGCGCATCAAGGGCTGGCATGGCTGTGCCGTGCGCAACCTGGCCACAACCCACATGCTGGACAAGGTGGCAGAAGCCTACGGCGAAAAGTGCTATGAAGTGCCCGTTGGCTTCAAGTACATCTCCTCTGCCATGGAAGAGCACGGTGCCGTCATTGGCGGCGAGTCCAGCGGCGGCCTGACCGTTCGCGGCCACATCCAGGGCAAGGACGGCATCTATGCCGCGGCTCTGCTGGTGGAAATGCTGGCTGTAACCGGACGCAAGCTCAGCGACTTGGTTGAAGACCTGTACAAACGCTACGGCCGCATGGTGATGTTGGAATATGACTGGCCCTTCGACCAGGAAATGAAGGATCGCCTCCAGCAGATGCTGATGGTGGACAAGAAGCTGCCTACCTTCGCCGAGGATGTCACCTCCGTGAGCTACATGGACGGCGTCAAGGTTCGCTTTAACGACGGCTGGCTGATTGCCCGCTTCTCCGGCACGGAACCTCGCCTGCGCATCTTCTGCGAAATGCCCTCCACCTCCCGCGCACGGGCTCTGGTGAAGACCATGGCAGAGTTCTGCGACCTGAAGATGAAGGACGAAGACTGAGTTTTCCACAGATTTTCGGAAAAATGTTTAGAAAGGGACCCCGATCACAAGTGCGTGACCGGGGTCCCTTTGTCTTATTCTTTTGTCCCTTCCAGCTTTCTGCCCATGCGCTGATTCAGCTCCATAAACAGGTTGGAGAAAACCAGGCTAATGGTCACCGCGGCCACGGCGGCAAGCGCCAGATACCAGGCGGCGGCCTTTCGCACATTCAGGAAGGAGTACGGGATCTTCTCCTCGGGCACAACGTTGAGGAGAATCAGCGTAATCATGGTAACGGCATAAAGGATGATGAAGATCAGTCCGTTCAGACGGTCAAGCGGCTTCACGTCCTTGGGGCAGACGGCATAGCGCACGAAGGTGAACATGGTAATCAAGGGAATGATCACGTGCATGTTGATCATGTCATACCGTGCAAACACCGGATGATCCTTCACAATGGGCAAAAGCCCGATGAGCACCACCAGCAGAATCAGCACCTCGGTAACCGCGGAGGACAGGTGCAGAAAGTAGCCCCAGCGGGAGGGGATATTTCTACCCTGCTTCAGCTCCAGCACCCGCTGAACAGAGGCAACCATGGCCGTCAGCACCGCGAAGAGGGTGCCATCGCAGGTCATCTCGCGGAAGCAGGAGACGGCGCTCCCTTCATAGTTTGCCTTGTAGATGAAAGCCGTAATGCCCAGAATGGCAACCAGCGCATTCAAGGCGATGTGCACTTTTTTCTGCACAGGATTGAAGCTGGCGGACATGGATTGCTCCTTTATGCGTCGAGGGTGGAATTAGTTGTTGTTATACCGCCACTGACGGGCACGGTCGCCGGCAGAAAGGATCTTCTTGCGCATACGGAGGGTCTTGGGCGTGATCTCCAGCAGCTCGTCATCATCGATGAACTCCATGCACTCTTCCAGCGTCATGGGATGCACGGAGATCAGGCGCATAGCGTCTTCAGAAGCGGAGGCGTTACGCATGTTGGTCACGTGCTTCTGCTTGCACACGTTCACCACCAGGTCGTCCGGGCGGGCGTTCTGGCCAACGATCATGCCTTCATACACATTCTGCTGGGCACCAATGAACAGCGTGCCGCGCTCCTGAGCGTAGAACAGGCCATAGGAAGTGCTGACGCCGGTTTCATGAGCCACCAGAGCGCCCACGTTACGGTGAGGAATGTCACCCTTCATGGGCTCATAGCGCTCGAAGGTTGCGGACATAATGCCCTCGCCGCGGGTATCGGTCATGAACTCACTGCGGTAGCCGAACAGACCGCGGGAAGGTACCAGGAACTCCAGGCGGACACGATCCAGGCCGCTCATGTGCTCCAGGGTACCGCGGCGGCGGCCGATCTTCTCAATGACGGCGCCGGCGCTGGCCTGAGGCGTATCCACCACCAGGCGTTCGATAGGCTCGCACTTCACGCCGTCGATGACCTTGTAAATCACCTGAGGCTTGCTAACAGCGAACTCATAGCCCTGGCGGCGCATGTTCTCAATCAGGATGGACAGATGCAGTTCGCCGCGGCCGCAGACCTCGAAGGCATCGGTAGAATCGGTATCGTTCACGCGCAGGCTCACGTCCGTCTGCAGTTCGCGCATCAGGCGGGCACGCAGGTGACGGCTGGTCACGTAGGTGCCTTCACGGCCGGCGAAGGGGCTGTCGTTCACGCGGAAGGTCATGCTCACCGTAGGCTCGGAAATCTTCACGAAGGGCAGACCTTCGGGGGTGGCGGGGTCGCACACCGTGTCGCCGATGGAAATATCCTCCATGCCGCACAGGGCAACGATGTCGCCCATGCTGACGGACTCTGCGGGAATACGCTTCAGTCCGTCATACTGGAACAGACCGCTCAGGCGCCACTGGGGGCTGGTCACGCCGGTTTCCAGGTTGGTGTGCACCACCATCATGCCGGACTTGAAGCTGCCGCGGGTGATACGACCCACGCCGATACGACCCACATACTCGCTGTAGTCGATGGTGGAGATCAGCACCTGGGCAGGGCCTTCGGGATCGCCTTCGGGGGCGGGGATGTACTTCAGGATGGCGTCGAACAGGGGACGCAGATCGGTGCCGGGCTGCTCCAGATCCAGGGTAGCGGTACCCTTACGGGCGCTGACGTACAGGATAGGATTCTCGATGGTGCTCTCGTCGGCCTCCAGGTCGATGAGCAGATCCAGGATTTCGCCCACCACTTCGTCGCAGCGGGCATCAGGACGGTCGATCTTGTTGATAACGATCAGCACCTTCAGCTTCAGCTCCAGTGCCTTCTTCAGCACGAAACGGGTCTGAGGCATGGGACCTTCAAAGCTGTCCACCAGCAGCAGCACGCCGTCAACCATCTTCAGCACACGTTCCACCTCGCCGCCGAAGTCAGCGTGGCCGGGGGTGTCAACGATGTTGATCTTGTGACCCTGATAG
>CAVBFK010000262.1:0-2462 GCA_963594395.1 Lachnospiraceae bacterium | reverse complement strand
GTGTTGGAGGACAGCTGGTGCAGGATTTGTCCCAGTGGGCAGAGCCTCTCCTTTCCTTGGAGATTCTGTCGGAAGACTGGCGGGGTCTGCTGACGCGCTTGAAGGATTGGAAAGGCCAATCGGTCACGGCAGAACGCCTGCCGATTCCGTCTGAACAGCTCCTCTGTGCTCTGCTGTATCGCCATACGGCAGATGCCTTGGAGGACGGCGATGCTGCAGGGCAGGTGATGCTGTCGGTGTTCCTGTGGCAGCTATGCATGGCGCTGGCGGATATGGTGGGGACTTCTTCGGTGGAAGCGCTGGCTGACATCGCCAGAATGATGTCTTCGGAGTTGGAATATTCTCAGGAAAATCTGGATGCTTTGTTGGAGTGGATGGGGGAAGCGTAATTCTTCACAATTTGCAGATTGTTATTGCAAAATGTGATTGAAACGGAACATGAAGAAGCAGTTTAAAACATCAAAAAAGGGATGCACCGAAGGGTGCAGGGGCGACAGCAGACTTCGTCTGTTTTCATAGCCCCTGCTTGCTCCACAGAGCGAAATCTTTTTGCTGGACAGCCAACTTGTTGCATAGAATAAACGAGTTAAGCTCTATATTCCAGGGGCTTTGCGATCGCCCCTGGACCCTTCGCATGTCACCTCCTTTGAAGGAGTTTTCAACCACATCTTTTATGTAGAATGGTGCACTCGCGAAAAAGGTGCGTGCGAAGGAGGTGCAGGAGGGCGACCGCAAAGCCCTCCTGCATTCCGCCAAAAGAGTACGCAAACTCTTGACATTGTGAATAATGGTATGTATAATGGACATTATGGAAAATGTCAGATTAGGTGGAAGGGGTGTCTTTCAGATGGAGTCTTACCTGTTTCGCAACATGGAAGCTGAGCCTGATACGCTGGTAGTGGAGGGATGGCATAAACCCGGCAGCCTGACCCGATCCAGCGGTGCATGGATTCATGCGGCCGGCAGTGCCATGCTGGAGGCAGGGGACTATGAAATCAAGCCCCATGAGCAGTGGATCTGGTTTGCTGTCGATAACGGCGAGGCGGATCTTACCTGGCAGGATACGACCCTGGAATTGAAGGAGGAGCAGACCTGCTTCCTGCCCGCAGGGGAGAGCGGTGCCAAGATTCACGCAGAAAACGAGTGCCGCGTTCTGTGGATGGCACTGGAGGGCCCCCTTGCTCCCATGGTGGTGCGCAAAATGGGCGCTCTTCTGCATATGCCCCTGAAGCAGGGCGCACTGCCCAGCCAGATGTATCTGGCCAAGCAGATTGTGCAGGTCATGGTGCGCCATAGCGGCACGGCAGACGCAACCTATCAGCTGCAGCACCTGATGTACGGCATGCTGGCCAGCCATTGGGGTCAGCCTGTGGCCATGGATGCTATGCTTTCCCATGAGATCGCCAAGGTGGTGGACACCCTCCGTGCCAATAAGTACAAGGATAATTTCTCCCTGGCAGAAATGGCCGCCATTTCCCGTATGCCCATGGAGACCTTCCGCAAGCGCTTCGTTAGCGAAGTGGGTATGCCCCCGCTGAGCTACGTGCTTCACTGCAAGATGGAGCGTGCTAAGGAGCTCCTCCGCGAGCAGGGCTACACCGTGCGCCAGGCCGGCGCCGAGGTGGGCATGCAGGATCCCTACCATTTTTCCAAGCAGTTTAAGAACATTGTGGGTATTAGCCCGTCTGCCTTTATGAAGCAGGCCGCTCAGCCGGGCGCCACCATCCGCCGCCACAGCACGGAAAAGAAGAGTAAATAAGCAACCTCATCGCCGAGGGAGGACTTCCGCAAGGAAGCGCCTCCCTTGCTGTTTATAAGGAGAATTTTGCATGAATATTGACCGTGTCGCACATTCCCAAAGTGTGCCCCTGCCGGAGCACATCCTGCGCCGCCGGGAAGCCGGTGATCTGGACGGCGCTATCCGTGCCATCGATGCCTTTCTGGCGCGGGGGGATCTTCCTGCCATGCTCCGCGACCGCCTGATCTGCGAGAAGGAGCGGATTCGCCGCCTGCCGACTCAGTATCCATGGAATCATGCCCAGGCGCTGGAGAAGCTCCGCGAACTGGTGGGGGAAATCTCCGAGGAAGACTTTGATCGCCTGGAAGACGAAGGCTTGGTGGACTTCATCTACCTGAACGGTGAAAAGCGCTATTTCGTGCGATTCCACCGCTCCATTTACAAACAGCGCCGCTTTGTGAAGACGCCCGATCCGTCCAATCCCTGGCTGGATCCTATGGTGGAAGAAATCATGACCCAAGGGGAAATGACGAAGCACATCACGTTGGATGTGAAGCTTTCCCTGGTGCCGGAAAGCTTTGTTCCCGGGGACTATCTGGCGCATCTGCCCTATCCGCTGGAGGAAAGTCAGCAGAGCGAAGTCACACTGGTAGACGGCACGCCGGACGGTATCACAGACGGCGCGACCGGTGCCCGGGATGCGTGGTGGCATAAGCACCTGGAC
>CAVBFK010000261.1:0-3043 GCA_963594395.1 Lachnospiraceae bacterium | reverse complement strand
GTGGTATCCAAGGACGTGGCAGACAAGTACCAGACTGTCGAAAGCCTTGCCGGTCTGACCTTCGCTGTGGAAGCCGGCAGTGCCGGTGAAGCCGCCATTGCAGAGCTGGGCTACAGTGCGACCCCCGTTACTTCTCAGGCAGATGCCCTGATGGAAGTTGCCGCCGGCACCTCCGATGCCGCTGTCATCGATGCTCTGATGGCCGCCGCCATGGTGGGTGAAGGTACCAGCTATGAATCTCTGACCTACACCGTCAGCCTCACCACCGAAGAGTACGGCGTTGGCTTCCGCATCGGTTCTGACCTGACGGACGCTTTCAACGAGTATCTGACCATTGCTTACAACGACTACACCCTGCAGGAGATTGCTCAGGCATACGCTGTGCAGGCCGCACTGATCGAGCAGAAGTAATCTTCTGACCGATGTCCGAGGAGCCTTTCGGAAGCGGAAGACTCCTCGACTTTTCTTGTTTGATTCTCATTGAAGGGCGGTTTTGCCATGAGTACCTGGCTGGAACAGTTCCCCATCGTTGTCAGTGCGCTGAATACGGGCTTTCTGCAAACGCTGAAGCTTTTCTTTGTGACCCTCGTTGGCGCTGTTCCGCTGGGACTTTTGATTTCTCTCGCCTCTATGTCCTCCTTCAAGCCGCTGAAGTGGCTCAGCCGCGCCATCGTTTACGTCATTCGCGGAACGCCGCTGATGATTCAGCTGCTAATCATCTTCTAC
Source organism: Lachnospiraceae bacterium (assembly GCA_963594395.1). Lineage (GTDB taxonomy): Bacteria > Bacillota > Clostridia > Christensenellales > Aristaeellaceae > CAKUFA01. Next base: position 2,317 of record CAVBFK010000261.1, on the reverse strand, counting down.
TTCCCCGGGCTCATCCTCGGCAACAACATTTGGGGCGGCGGCGAATCAGGACGTTTTCTTGCCGCGGCCATTGCCTTCATTATTAATTACGCCTGCTACTTCTCCGAGATTTTCCGTGGCGGCATCCAAGGCATCCCCGCCGGGCAGGAGGAAGCAGGCCTGGTGCTGGGCATGACCCGCAGTCAGATTTTCTTCAAGATTAAGCTTCTGCAAATGATCAAGCGCATTGTGCCCCCCATGGCCAACGAAATCATCACCCTGGTGAAGGATACTTCCCTGGCGCGGATTATCGCCCTGCAGGAAATCATCTGGGCCGGCTATTCCTTTATGAAAGGCTCCAACGGTATTTCGGGCGTCATCTGGCCGCTGTTCTTCACCGGCGTGTACTACCTCATCTGCAACGGTTTGCTCACCCTGCTGTTCAACTGGGTGGAAAAAAAGCTGGATTTCTTCCATTAAGAAAGGAGACGATGCATCATGGCATTGCTGGAGGTTGCAGGAATCAGCAAATCTTTCGGTGCTACCCACGTGCTGAAGGACATCTCCTTTTCCATGGAGAAAGGCGATGTGGTATCCATTATCGGTTCCTCCGGCAGCGGAAAAACGACGCTATTGCGGTGCCTGAATTTTCTGGAAACGCCTGACCAGGGGACGGTGCGTCTCGGCGGTGAACTATTGCTGGACGCATCGGAGAAAACCGTTCTCAGCGAGGCAGAACTTCGGCGCCGCCGTCTGCACTTCGGTCTGGTTTTCCAATCCTTCAATCTGTTCCCCCAGTATACCGCGCTGGACAACGTGGTGCTGGCCAAGGAGCTTCTCCTCCGTGAGCAGGTGAAGGACAAGGCACAGCGCCGCCGGATTCATGAAGAAACAGTAGAGCAGGCCAAGCAGCTATTGACGCAGATGGGACTCAAAGACCGGATGAGCAACTATCCCCATCAGCTTTCCGGCGGACAGTGCCAGCGCGTGGCCATTGCCCGTGCCTTGGCGCTGGAACCGGATATCCTCTGCTTTGATGAGCCCACTTCTGCCTTGGATCCTGAGCTGACCGGCGAAGTGCTTCGCGTTATTCGCTCCCTGGCTGATCGCGATACCACCATGATCATCGTGACCCACGAGATGTCCTTCGCCCATGATGTGGCCAGCAAGGTCATTTTCATGGATGATGGCATCATTCTGGAGCAGGGTACGCCTGAGGAGGTCTTTGAGCACCCTACGGCAGAACGCACCCGTCACTTTCTTGCAAACTACACGGGCATTTGATGGATTTCCGCAGGATTTCAAGTGTGTCATGCATTTTCGTTTTCACTTTATTCACATCGTTTTTTGTTTATCAAAGGCTGTGCAAGAGGTTATACCTTCATACATAGCCTTTTTTCATGCGTAAAATGCGGTTTTTCGTGCATGGTTTTCGTTTTCTGCATGGACGGCGTCAATTTTGCATTTTTCTTGTACTCCACTTGCATTTGCCATTACTGCGGTGTATAATCACTTCATTCTATTAAAGGAGGCATCCTACCATGAAGAAACTAGCTGCACTTGTTCTTGCGATCGTCCTGGCACTGAGCTGCCTCTCCTTTGCTACTGCTGAAGACACCGTGAAGATTGGTGTGTTCGAGCCCTCTTCCGGTGATAACGGTGCCGGCGGCAAGCAGGAAGTTATCGGTATTGAGTACGCTCAGTCCCTGACTCCTACGGTTGAAATTGGCGGTAAGACGTATAACGTTGAGCTGGTCGTTGTTGACAACCAGTCCGCTACGGATAAGGCTGTGACGGCCGCTCAGTCTCTGGTTTCTTCTGGTGTTTCCATTGTGCTCGGCTCCTATGGCTCCGGTTGCTCCATGGCTGGCGGCGACGTGTTCGCTGCAGCCGGTGTTCCCGCCATTGGCGTGAGCTGCACCAACCCCAATGTTACCCTGCTGTGCGACTACTACTGGCGCATTTGCTTCCTGGATCCCTTCCAGGGCAGCGTGATGGCTAACTTCGCCTATGACAAGGGCTGCAAGAAGGCCTATGTGCTCTCCATGCTTGGTGAGGACTACGGCAATGGCCTGGCTCACTACTTCGTGCAGGCTTTCGAAGCACTAGGCTGCGAAGTGGTGGAAGATACCTTCCCCGAAGGCACCAGCGACTTCTCCGCTTACCTGAACAACGCTGTGAACGCCGGCTGCGACGTGATCTTCTCCCCCTGCGCTACCACCTATGCTTCCCTGATTATCGACCAGGCCGCTTCTCAGGGCGTGTCCTTCCCGCTCATGGCCGGCGACACTTGGGAATCTTCCGTTATCCTGGATGCCGCTAAGGGCAAGGATGTTGA
>CAVBFK010000260.1:0-3030 GCA_963594395.1 Lachnospiraceae bacterium | reverse complement strand
GCGGGAATTATCCGTCACATCCACATTCATGGGGCAGACGCGCTTGCACTTGCCGCAGGAGACGCACTTCGTTTTGTCGCAGGTGACCCGGAAAAGGGAAAAATAGCTCATGGGCTTCAGGAACACGGTAATGGGGCAGACGTATTTGCAGAAGGCGCGGTTGTCCTTGAAGGCGAAAGCCAGCGCAATGCCCACGGCGTAGTAGAGGACGTTGCCGATGAGGAACGCCCAGAACATGATCCGCTCAATGTTGCCCACCTTGGCCAGGAACAGCGCCGACACGAAAATCAGCGATGCCGCAAAGGTGACATAGCGAATCCAGCCCAGCTTTTTGCGGGGCGCCTGAGGCGTTTTGTAGGGAAGGAAGTCCAGCACCATGGCCGTCCAGCAGGCAAAGCCGCACCATCCCCGGCCGAAAAGCAGGGGGCCGAAGATTTTTGCCACGGCGTAGTGGATGGTCGCCGCCTCGAAAACGCCGGTGAACAGGTAGTACCAGAAGCCCTCAATCTGCATGTTTTCCTGGCAGATGATGCCCAGGTACACCAGCATGTACGTGCCCACCAGCAGCTGCACGATGCGCCGCCCGTACTTGTGCTGCTTGAACAGCAGGTACATGCCCAGCGCAATGGAGCCGCCGATGTAGGTGAAGTTGAACAGGTAGAAGATGTTGCTCTTGGTGAGCCACAGCGTGACAGCAATGGCCTCAAAAATGGCAAACACGATGAGCGGAATCAGCCAGGGATGCTTTTTCATGCGAGGGACCTCACGTAGAAAGAAATTATTTCTTCAGCTGCTTCGCTGCGTTAACGGCGTAGACCATCATGGCGAACAGCGTCAGTGCCACGGAGCACCAGAGAACGATGCTGTCCAGCGGGAACCATGCGGCAAACTCGGTATGGAAGAAGCTCAGCACCAGCGCCGCAATGAACATGCACTGGGCTACCTTGCCCCACATGTTGCTGTAAACCACCACGCCCCGGCGGAGCATAAACATGCCGCCGATGACCATCAGCAGTTCCTTGCCCAGCACCACCGCAAAGGCCACCCACGGGATGGCGCCGCCAATGGCCTGGCACAGCATCGCCGTGCAGACCATCACCTTGTCTGCCAAGGGATCCATCAATTTGCCGAAGGCCGTGATCTGGTTGTTCTTCCGTGCCAGATAGCCGTCCAGAAAGTCTGTGAAGCTGGCCACCAGAAACACAGCCAGCGCCCACTTCAACAGTCCCTTGGCGTGCAGAACCACGAACACGGGGATCAGGATGATCCGCATGATGGTCAGCACATTAGGGACATTCCACATATCAACAAACAGTTCGGCAATGGATTCCTTGAGCGATTTCTTTTCCTGCATGGTATTACGTACCTTTCCATAGGGATAGACTTATTATAGCATAGGTGCGGAGGATTCGCCAACGTACTTTTCTCCAAATGAGCGCAAAAAGGGAATACAAAAACTCCCCCTTCTGCAAGCAGAAAGGGGAGCGAAAGCCATCAGCAAATTACTTCAGCTCAGCGAAGTACTTGATGGTGCGAACCATCTGGCTGGTGTAGCTGTTCTCGTTGTCGTACCAGGACACAACCTGCACCTGATAGGTGTCGTCGTCCAGCTTGGCAACCATGGTCTGGGTAGCGTCGAACAGGGAGCCGTACTTCATGCCGATAACGTCAGAAGAAACGATCTGCTCCTCGTTGTAGCCGAAGGACTCGGAAGCCTGAGCCTTCATGGCGGCGTTCACGGACTCCTTGGTCACGTCCTTGCCCTTCACAACAGCCACCAGGATGGTGGTGGAGCCGGTGGGGACGGGCACGCGCTGAGCAGAGCCGATCAGCTTGCCGTTCAGCTCGGGGATAACCAGGCCGATAGCCTTAGCGGCACCGGTGGAGTTAGGAACGATGTTCTGAGCGCCAGCACGGGCACGACGCAGGTCGCCCTTGCGCTGGGGGCCGTCCAGGATCATCTGGTCACCGGTGTAAGCATGCACGGTGGTCATGATGCCGCTCTGCACAGGATATGCATCGTTCAGAGCCTTGGCCATAGGAGCCAGGCAGTTGGTGGTGCAGCTGGCAGCGGAGATGATCTGGTCATCAGCGGTCAGGGTGTTGTTGTTCACGTTGTAAACGATGGTCTTCAGATCGTTGCCAGCGGGAGCGGAGATAACGACCTTCTTAGCACCAGCGTTGATGTGAGCCATGGCCTTGTCCTTGGAGGTGTAGAAGCCGGTGCACTCCAGCACGACGTCCACATCCAGCTTGCCCCAGGGGCACTCGTTGGCGTCCTTCACAGCGTAGATCTTGATTTCCTTGCCGTCCACCACGATGGAATCCTCGGTAGCGGACACGGTGTGCTTGTTCTCACCGATACGGCCGCAGTAGGAACCCTGAGCGGTATCGTACTTCAGCAGGTGAGCCAGCATGGCGGGAGAAGTCAGGTCGTTGATAGCAACCACTTCGTAGCCTTCAGCGCCGAACATCTGACGGAAAGCCAGACGGCCAATGCGGCCGAAACCATTGATAGCAACTTTAACTGCCATTGGAAAAACCTCCTTAAATCTTCACGAGAAAACTTCAAGATTTCCCACGAACTATTTTACCCAATTCCCTTGCATTTTGCAATAGGGAACATGTCAAATTTACGACAAATGGGGAAAACAGCGGGCTCATACCGTCTATAAACCTTAGGCGGGGCTGGAGGGCTCGCAAGCCATTCAACGCCGGATCGAAAACCGGCGAGCCCCTTCAGGGCGCTTTCATGGGGCGAAGTTTTCATGGGGCGAAGTTTTAGCGGGGCGAAGCCCCCCTTACTTCACCATCATCCCCAGCAGCTTCTGGGAGCGGTTCAGGAACTTGGTGATTTCCTCGGCCTCCAGGGGCTGAGCGGCCATACGGGCCAGGTCATACACCTGCTCGCACAGCAGGGTGGTGGTTTCATCCTCGGGATCGCGGGCGGCCAGCGCCTGGATGGTGCTGCTGCGGCGGTTCAGGATCAGGGTGAAGCGGTCAGGCATGGCGAAGGACTGGCCGTAGATC
>CAVBFK010000259.1:0-4869 GCA_963594395.1 Lachnospiraceae bacterium | reverse complement strand
TTCCAACTGAATACGAAGAAGCCTGCTATCAGTGTATGGATAGCAGGCTTCTTGCATTTCATCGTGAATTTTCAAAGTAAATGCGAGGTTTATCTTGGAAAAGGCCCTGCGCCTCGCCCTATTTCCTCCCCCCACCCCTCCACGCAAAAAAAGCGGCGGCACCCGCCATGGAGTGCCGCCTGTGTGGCTGGTTATTGTGATTGAGAGTTGATGTAGCCATCCGTGAAGTACACGGGCAGGGTAAAGGTGGTAGGGAATTCATCGACACCGAGTTTCTTCATGAGCTTCGCCATTTTCTTCGTCTCTTCATCACTATGCTTATACTCTGAAAGCTGTTCGCTGTCTATTTTCGTAAACTTTCCGTCAACAAACGCCATATTTGTTTCACATACTAAATCAATTGTTTCGCTGGCCAATGTCTTTCCGCAGACAGCACAATATGCAAAGGTCTCGATTCTTTCAAATTTAGTTCCGGGTTCGTGCGCTTTTGTTACTATTCCTCTGCTCTCCGATTTTGCATCGATTTTGCGGTGGATGGTTACCTTTTCCGTTTTCCCGCACTTCTGGCATACGGCTGTAAAATTGCACACACTCTGCCTTGAGACCTTCCAGTCATGGTCCGTTGTTGTCTGCGTGCCGCAGTTGCTGCACACAAGCGTCTTTTTGCAGCCGTCGGAGTCAACAGTCACCCAAGCATGGTTGTTGGGGTCATCCACGCAGGACATTTCGCTCGTGTCCAGCTTGTCTTTTGAGCTGTTGTAGTATTTCTTGTTGGCTTTGACGGTTTTTCCGCAGCGCTTGCAAACGGCCGTGTAATAATCCCCGTCCGTGCCGGTGATTTTCCAGTTGTGGCCGACAGCCGCGATTTTCGTCTGGCAATCCGGACACGACATCGATTGTGTACACCAAGAATATACTTGATTATCCGTGCCGCTGGCACCATAAATAGTGTATGCCTCTTGCAGCCTGGGATGCGTACACTTGCCGACGACCTGGTTGAGCGAGCTTTCCTCCATCGTGGCATCGCAGTAGCGGCATTTCAGGATGTAGGTGGACACCACATAGTCATTGAGGATTTCACCTTCCGAATTAGTGATTTGTGTGTTCATGTCATACGATTTGCCGTTTACAACCTTTCTCCAGCAGTACCAGCAATGCTCCGATGGTGTATCCTCATGCTTGCCGCAAAGTTCGCAGGTTCTGGCAGCTTGGCAAGTGCCCTCTTCGGCATACACCCAGCGGTGCGTGCAAGCGGAGCGCTCGTATTCCTCGACATCCTCCTCATCGTCATAAGCGATGATGACGATCATGCACGTTTCTTCCGGCTCAATGATTACCGGCACGGGCGTGGGCGTTGCTTCTCTTCTGATGGTCCTCTTCGAGAAGGTGATCGTAACCTTGTAGGTGGGTCTGGGTGTCGGCGTAGGGGTCGGTGTCGGCGGTGCAGTATGGATGTCCGCCTTCGAGAAGGTGATATTTACCTTGTAGGTGGGTGTCGGTGACGGTGTAGGCGTGGCGAGCGCAGCCTCCACTTCGGCCTTCAACGTTGCGGCAGAGGCGAAGTCAATCATCAGCACGTTGCCCATGCGTTTGAAGATGATGCGGTCAAGGTTCTTCTCGGTAATGGAGTTAAGCTCCGTATAGCCCAGCGAAACGCCAGGCGAACTCAGCTCAAAGGTTGCGCCGGAGGAAGTGGTGATGGTCAGCACATCATCTTTTATGCTGACGCCTGTGATCTTCAGTTCTACGTCGTTCTCGGTCAGCGTCAGGGTCATGTTATCCCCGATGAAGCCGGAAAGCATGCCCAACTGCGTGGCAGGCTCGCTTGCGGTCAGGCGCATCCAGGAATTTTCAGGGTCGCGCTCTGCCGCCAGCGTGATGCTGTTCAGCGTGGCTTCCTCACGTCTGAGAGAATAGCCGCCGCCTACCTGCTGAATTGCGCTGGTAAGCGTCAGGTCGGTTACTTCCCCATTCTCGTTGATATTGCCGTATGCGTTGGGGATCGGCGTAGCATTCGCTTCGGCTTCGGCTTTGGCTTCTTCATCAACATCGGTCTTGCCGCAGCGCGTGCACTTGTAGGTGTAGCCGTCACTCGTTGTCCAGCTGTGTCCCCGGGCGTTCAGCGTTTCTGTGTAGCTGTCGCCGCAGTTGGCGCACGTGTATGTTACGCTGCCGCGCTGGGTGCAGGTAGCGGCGGTACGTGCAGTTTCAGTGTAGTTGTGCCCCAATGCGGTCAACGTTTCGGTGTAGCTGTCACCACAGCCGTCGTGGGTGCACGTATAGGTCACACTGCCGTCCGCCGTGCAGGTGGCGTCAGTACGTGCAGATTCGGCATAGTTGTGCCCCAATGCAGGTAGCGGGTCGGTATACGACGCTCCGCAATCTACACGGTCACAGGTGTACGTCACACTGCCGTCTACCGTGCAGGTGGCGTCGATACGCTCAGTTTCTACATAGCTGTGCCCCAATGCAGGCAGCGGGTCGGTATACGACGCTCCGCAATCTACACGGTCACAGGTGTAGGTTACGTAGCCGTCCTCTGCACAGCTAGCATCAATGCGTTCGGTTTCCACATAATGATGCCCCAGCGGTTCGCCGATCGTTTCGCGAACTTGCACCGTGCCGCACTTGGAGCAGGTGACATAGTCGGTCGCGGGTTCGGTGCAAGTGGCCTCCACAAAGCTCACTGATCCACCCTGATCATGGCCTGTAGCGGAAAGCGTTTTCGTTTCGCTGTAGCCGCAACCTTCGCGTTTGCATGTGTATGTTACGCTGCCGTCCGTTGTGCAGGTGGCATCGGTGCGATCGACTTCCACATAGTCGTGCCCAAGCGGATCACCGAATGACTCTTCATACATGTCCTCGCAGACGGAGCACATGTAAACGATTATGCCTGCACTTGTACAGGTCGCCTCTTCACGGTAATCTTCCTTATAACTGTGCGCCAGCTTTTCGCCGACATAGTAGCCAGTTGTCACATCACTGTAAAAGCATGTGGTGCATTCCATGATGTGATACTCAGGCACTTGGCACGTAGCCTCATAGATCCGCTCCGCATAGGTATGCACATGTTCGGCGTTCGCCATCGGAATGGCCGTGAGCAACAGACAGAGCGTCAACAGCAGGGAAAGTGTTTTCTTCAACATGGTGGCACCCCTTTCGTTTTCAAAAAATAACAAACGTTATTCATTGGCTAGCTTGAAGTCGAAACGCATTTCCAGCGCGGAGAAGAGTTTTTGCATGACCTGTAAAGCAATCGTACGGATATCAAGGGACAGGACGGTCTGAATGACGCGGTTGATTTCATCTTCCGGAACATCGAACGCTCGAAGGGACATCTGCAGGAAACATGTCAGCTTTCGCTCCAGCGGAAACTCTTCGCTGCACTTGCTGGCCATGTAACTGCGCATGATGCCGGATGTACCGACTTCCAGCTCGAAAAATTCGCGTTCGCCGTATTCCGGCAGGTATGCGCGGAATAGCCGCGGCAGCTCTGCTGCGGTCTTGCGCTGAACGAGATCCAGCAAGGAAGGTTCTGTGTAGACGAGCACGTAAATCTCCCGAAGCTTCTCGTTCATTTCCGCAAGCGTGAGCTGAATGGCTGTTTCCGCGCCATAGAGGAGAGGGCCGCTTGCCTCCTTTCCGACAATCGCACCAGCGAAGGTGAACTGGTTCTCAAACATGAACTCGCACAGCACCGACAGCACCGCACTCTTGGCGGGAAAGATGTTGTAGAAGCTGCTGGCACTGACCTTTGCTTCCTCAAGAATCTGCTTCGGCGTTGTTTTATCGTAGCCCTGTTCAAGAAACAAACGAACGCACACGGATAAGATTCTCTTTCGGACAGCATCCTTGTCGTGAATTTGCTTCATGGTAACGACATTCCTTCCATCCCTACTGGAACTGATTCCAGTATACGCTATTCTTCTCATTCCGTCAAGCATTTAGAAGCAAAATGGATGCAAAAACAAAAAGGATGCCTCCCGCTAAGATGGGGAAGCATCCTTGATCAATAGGATTTGGTTGGGGGAAACATGAATAGAATTAGAAAGGGGACTTATCAGAATGGTACTTTGAAATTATTCCTTCCCCTCCGCCTTACTCGGGAAAATAATCTTATTCACGAAGAAGAAGATCACCATGGACACGCCGCCGTTGAGCACGGTGGTGCCGATGTTATACACCCAGTCGGGCACGAACTTGCCGGCCACGGCCACCCAGATGCAGTTGATGGAGTTGACGATGCAGGTGATGATGCAGAAGGCCAACACGTACCAGGCGATCTGCTTGCCGGTGTTGCCCTTGCTGCGGAAGACCCAGAACTTCTGAATGGGGAAATTCAGGCATTCGCCGACGATCATGGCCACCATGTAAGCACACAGGTACGGCAGACCACCATGGGCGACGTCATAGCCGAAGATGTTCCACTTGAAGGTTTCGCCGAAAAGGGTCATGTCGATGCCCGGCCAGCCGAAGTCGATCAGGGGCAAGCCCTGGAAGAGAGCGGGCAGGAACTGCAGCATGAAGTATTTCAGCACGGTAATGGCGTTGGATACGATGACGAACAGACCGCCCTCGCGGATCCATTGCGACAATTTGGGATGCTTTTCTACGAAGTTTTTCCAGAATGTCATGGGCATAGCCTCCTACTATTTGCGATAGGATTTTGCTATATGGAATCTAATTACCAATCATCTTCAAAGGAGAGCACTGCGAAGGGTCCAGGGGCGGAGTCTTCGACCCGTAACCGCAAAGCCCCTGGAATAAAGGACTTAATCCGTTTGGTCCATACGGTAATTCTGCCATCTGGCAAAAAGATTTCGCTCTGCGGAGCGACCAAAGGGCTTTCCGGTCGCCCTTTGGAAACCT
>CAVBFK010000258.1:0-2662 GCA_963594395.1 Lachnospiraceae bacterium | reverse complement strand
ATTCGATTAACGAACCAGTCTTTTTCCGGTCTCACATCATTGACTAATGTACATTTTTGTATTGAACATCTGCGGAAGGCTCGATGAACGGAATCTTGCCTTTCACCCCTTCCCACCCTCTGATTTCTCCTTGCCCGAAATCTAAAAGTACGTTATAATAAAAGCGTTGCAATTTAGCTCGGAGGTGAGCAAATGATCGGCGGAGAAACGGATAGCCGAGAGGTTGCACGGGCGGCCATTATGATGGCGATGTCCTCCTCACGGCAAGAAGAAAATGCGGAAAAGGCAGCTCTGGCAGAAGCGGATATTTTGGCGGCCGCGGCGGATTATGGCGGCGAATTTGTTCCTTCGATTATGAAGATGGTGGAGCGTGCCGTGGTTTGCGCCAAGCGGGAAGGCTTGATTGGCGATACGCACCATGAAGAGGGCACCGTTGCCGGCGCGGCACGGGAGGCGCTCAGCCAGGTGACGACCAAGGCATTGGGTCTCAGCGTGGGCGGAAAAATCGGCGTTGCCCGGCGGGGAGAGCATGTGGCGGTTGCCGTGTTCTTCGGCATTGGCTTGGGACACCTGAACGAAGTGTGCGTGGGCATGGGTCATCGTACCATATAATTGAAGAATGGAAGTGCAGGAACAATGCCTTTGAATCTGGCAATGGATGGCCCTGTGGGCGCAGGAAAATCTACCGTGGCGGACGCGGTGGCAAATCGGCTGAATATTTTGCATCTGGATACAGGCGCTATGTATCGTGCCGTCGGATTGGCGGTGCTGCGCCAGGGCGTTGACATGGCAGATGAAGATGCCGTGGGCACGGTGTGCGATGCGCTGGTTCTGGATGTGAAGCACGAAAACGGCGGCCAGCGGACAATCCTGAACGGGGAAGACGTGACGGGACTGATCCGCACGGAGGAAGTTTCCATGGCGGCCTCGACGGTGGCAATGGATGGCCCTGTGGGCGCAGGAAAATCTACCGTGGCAGACGCGGTGGCAAATCGGCTGAATATTTTGCATCTGGATACAGGCGCTATGTATCGTGCCGTCGGATTGGCGGTGCTGCGCCAGGGCGTTGACATGGCAGATGAAGATGCCGTGGGCACGGTGTGCGATGCGCTGGTTCTGGATGTGAAGCACGAAAACGGCGGCCAGCGGACAATCCTGAACGGGGAAGACGTGACGGGACTGATCCGCACGGAGGAAGTCTCCATGGCGGCCTCGACGGTGGCACGGTACGCTCATGTCCGTCAATGCATGGTGAAGCTTCAGCAGGCATTGGCGGCTAAGCAGGATATGTTGCTGGACGGCCGCGATATCGGCACCAAGGTGCTGGTCAATGCGGCTGTGAAAATCTATCTGACGGCCTCTCCGGAAGAGCGTGCTCGCCGCCGCTTTACGGAGCTTCAGCGCAAGGGCACGGGGGACACCTTCGAGCAGGTGTTGGAGGATCTCAAGCGCCGCGATGCGCAGGATATGAATCGCGCGGTAGATCCCCTTCGTCCAGCGGAGGATGCCGTGATTGTGGACACCACCGGCATGAGCTTTGATGAAGTGGTGGATAAGATTGTCGGCATTGTGGAGGCAAAAAAAGCATGAGCGAAGCAAACGAAAAAGCGCCCGCACAAGAGAAGCCGAAGAAGAAATGGTCGTTCTTTTATGCCGCGGCCAGAGTCCTGGCGGCCATCGTTTTCCACACCCTGGCACCGGTGTTCTATCACGGACGGGAAAATCTTCCGACAGAACTCCCTTATATGATCATTGCCAATCACCGCTCCTTCATGGATCCTATCATCATGGCTTATTCGATTAAGAAGCATGATGTGACGTTCCTCGGAAAGAAAGAGCTTGTGAAGAATAAAATTGCAGGGTTCATCCTGCGGAACATGCACATCATCCCTGTAGATCGCCACGGCACCGACATGGCCGCTATGCGGAACTGCATCTCGGCACTGCGGAACAAAGAAATTCTGGGCATCTTCCCGGAAGGTACGCGGCATCATCAGGGACTGATGGATGAGATTGAAGGCGGCACGGCCATGATCGCTCTGCGCAGCGGCGCTCCGCTGATCCCCATGTACATTACGCCGAAGTTCCACATGTTCCACCGCACAGATTGCTATATCGGTGAACCGATCCCCACCCAGGATCTCCGCGAAAAGGGCATCAATAAGGATACCTGCGCGGAGCTTTTGACGAGAATTACCGCCACCTATGCAGAAATGGCAAAAAAGGCAGAACGCCATTAAAAAAGATTTTCTCTTTTTTTTAGAAAAAAGAAGGAATTACGAGTTTCACGGCGAACGATAATCAACTAGAGCCTTTGTGAAAGGAGCCGGGTATGCCACTGGAGATTGCGGCACATGCAGGGTTTTGCATGGGTGTAAAGCGCGCTGTGCAGGCCGCTATGCAGGTTGCTCAGTCAGGCGAAAAAGCCTGTACGCTGGGCGAGTTGATCCATAATCCCCAGGTCGTGTCCGAGCTGGCCGCACAGGGAGTTGCTCCCGTGCACGAGATCGCGGAGGCGAAGGGCTACAAGGTGCTGATTCGCAGTCACGGCGTTGCTCCGGATACGCTGGAGGCGCTGAAGCAGAACGGTTGCACCGTGCAGGATTTGACCTGCCCCTTCGTGGATAAACTCCATCGCATCGTTGCAGAAGGCTCAAAGGAC
>CAVBFK010000257.1:0-4636 GCA_963594395.1 Lachnospiraceae bacterium | reverse complement strand
CCCCCCCCCCCCCCCCAAAAAACTTGACGATTACTCCTCATCCACCACCAGGAAGTCCGTGGCGGTGGCGGGCTCAAGAATCATGGATTCTTCTTCAGCGGATTCTTCCGTTTCTGCCTCTGCCACATCGGCAACCTCGGCCTCGGCCACCTTGGTGAGCCGCAGGGTGCGGCTGGTGCCCTCCTGGGCACTGCGCAGGGTCATGCTGGTTTCGCTGATGTTGGAGACGCTGTAGGTCTGCACCAGCTCATCTACCGTGGCGCCGGTGTACAGGGCATACGTTTCTGCACGGAAGCAGAGCTTTTCCCCGTTCAGGGTGCAGGTGCCGTCTGCCTGGAAGGCATAGGTGCGTCCGTCGGAAGTCTGCCATGTGCCGAGAATCATGTAGCATGTGCGCTGTAGCTTCTGCGCCACATCCTTGTAATCGGGAATGCGGCGGTAGTAGGGCAGCGCCTCGTAGACGTTGCCGGCATTGTAGAACTTGTTGGCTTGCTGATAGTTAGCCTCTGTGTACAGGGAAGACAGCTGGCTGTAAGATGCGGGCAGATCCGTCAAATCCATGTGCCCCAGCAGCGCGGCGGCAACGTCGTATTCCTCGTTGTCCATAGCGGTCTGCGCATTGGTGGCCGCTTCCTGATAGTAGGCATCATAGTATTGAGTAGCCAGGGTGTCGGCATCTTCATAGCCGCTTGCCTTGGCAAAATAGCGGGCGGCAGGCAAAATCTGACCGTTCTCGACGGCCTTGTTGCCCAGCGTGTAGTACAGCGCCTTGGCCTTGTCAGGAGCATCCTCGAAGTCTCCCAGGGAGGCGAACAGTTCCGCCGCTTCTTCCGTGCGGCCTTCGCTTTCGGCTACACCGGCCAGGGCATAATCACAGGCCTTGATCTGCTGAGCGGCATCCGAATAGCCGGTCAGCGCCTCAAACATGGCGCGGGCGGTGGCGTAATCTCCGCTGTCATAGGTGGCAATGGCCAGATGATACTGGGCTTCCTTGATCTTGTCGGCACTGTCACGGTAGCCGTCCAGCGCGGTGAAGGTTGCTTCTGCTTCCTGCCACTGCTCGTTTTGCAGCTGCTGAACGCCAAGGCTGTACTTGGCATCCTGCAGAAGCTCGGCACTGTCCTTGTAATCTCCCAGCAGGGTGTACAGCTCAACGGCTTCGCTGAACTGTGCATCTGCCACCTTCTGCGCTGCTAGGCCGTAGCGGGCCTGAATCAGCTTGTCACTGCTGTCCCGATAGGTGCTGATGCGGCTGAAACCGTCCACCGCGGCCTGATAATCCTTGGAGGATAGGGCAGACACGGCGGGCTGATAAATGCATTCCTGCCGGAGCTCCAGCACGTTGCTGTAGCTGTCCGGAATGGTGGCCAGCCAGGTGGATGCAATCTGGTATTCCTTGTCCTTGATGTTGCTTTCTGCAATGGTCAGGGCACATTCGTTGTACTTATCCTGAGCATCTTCATAGTCGGCAATCTGGCTGTACAGCTCCGCGGCGGTCTCATACTTTCCGGCATTGTAGGCTTCTTCTGCAGAAAGATAGAGATAGGTGTTGGCCAAATCCTTGGCATCGCTGTAGTCGCCGGCGGCAAGGAACTGCATGCCGGCAGAGGTGGCATCGTTCGCTTCCACCAGCACCTTGCCGTAGAGATAGTGGGCTTCCTTCAGCTTTTCATCCGCGTCGGAATAGCCGGGAATACGCTCAAACTGGGCAATGGCATCGCCGGCACCGCCGTTTTCCATCAGTGCCACGGCAGGACGGTAAATGCACTCCTTGGCCAGGTCGGCGGAATCCTCATAATCGCCCAAGGACAGGAAGGTAGCATAGGCTGCATCATAATCGCCGTCTTCCAACTGCGCCTTGGCGTTGAGATAGGTACATTCGGTCACACGGTCGGCGCTGTTGCGGTAATCGCCCAAGGAGGTGTACAGCGCATAGGCACTGTCGATGTCGCCGTTTTTCATGTACAGCTCTGCATGGAGCCAATCGGCATAGGTGATCTGTTCGGCGGCGTCCTCATAGTCGCCCAAGGAAACCAGCGTTTCGCGGGCGCTGAGAAGGGTCTCTTCGTCTGCCTCTTCCGTCAGATCGGCCACGGCCTGCAAATAGCGGCAGCGCACGGCATGGTCGTCTGCATCGGCATAGCCGGTCATGGCGGTGAACACATTATAGGCGTCTTCGTACTGCCCCTGCTCCATGGCAGACACGGCACCGCGGTAGCGAATGTAGGGCACCAGATGGAAGACTGTGCCATAGGCAATGCCGGCAGACACGGCGCAGATCACCACAATGGACACCACGCGGCGGCGCTTTTTACGCTTGGCTTCATAGACCTTTTCACGCTGGAGCTGCAGACGGGAGGCATCCTCGCGGGCGGCTTTGGCCTGCAGGGCAAGCTGCTGTTCCCGCTGAGCGGTGAGCTTTTCGATAGCTTCCCGATTGAAACGGGTGAAAACCTGGTCACGTTCCCGGTGGCAGCGCACACAGGTGCGTTCATCGGCACCGTTGGGGCGGCCGCAAACGCAGATCCACAATCCGTCCTGCTTCTGGGGGAAGCCGACGGCGGTGTTGCCGGCCACAAAGCGGAGCATTTCCAAACTACGGCTGTTGGGCAGATTGTTGGGTGTGTATTCACTCAGGGCATACTTGCCCCGGCGCCATACGCTGGCATCGTCAAACCAAATCTTGTCAATCATGACTTCCAGGGCAACGGCCTCACCGGCATTTTCCTTGGGCACGGCCACAGCAAACACGGTGGCAGGGCGGCCGTCCAGGTCGTGAGCGCGGTAGACAAGGCGCTCCAGTTCTTCTTTTTCTTTGTTTAGAAAGATGACCGTTACTTCAACCGAGTTGATGGTCTTCTCTCCGAGATTATACAGTTTCAGGTCACAGGCGGGATAATCTTCTTTGGGCAGCTCGTATTGCCGCAGTTCCGCCGGACAGCTGAGATCGATCTTCATGAGCAGATCCCTCCGCTTATCAGTCCATATAGTAAATCGTAATTTCGGCCAGCTCCATCATTTCAAAGGAGAGATGCAGGCACACGGTTTTGCCATTGAGGCTCAGCACATACATCAGTGTGGAAGAAGCGTCCGTGCCGTATTCGGCCAGACCGTAGGGGGCTTCACCGGAGGTGCCGTACAGCATCTCGGTGGAGGTGTCTTCGTCATAGTCGCCGTCACTGTGGCGGAAACGCTGGATCACGGAAGAAAGCGTGTCACCCACGCGGACACAGCGCGGTCCCTCCAGCTGATCCGTGTCGATGGTCATCACATCCAGCTTGGGATTTTCCTTGTTGGCATCATACAGGAAGGTCATGGTACAGCTGGCAAACTCCATGGTGCGCAGGTATTCGCCGGTGTCATCCTGCATCCAGTCGTCTTCCCGGGCATCGCCCAATTCCTGCACAGCCTCATCAGGCGTGATGTTCAGGAAATCTACGCCGGAGAAGACCAAATCTTCTTCCCCGAAGGCGGTAAGATCGGTGCCGACGGTGCTGGAAGGAACCTCCGTGTAGTAGCTCTGGGCACTGACCTGTGACACTTCTTCCAGGTTGGTCTGCACCTCTTCAGCCGTAATGCGGGTGTCCATGCCATAGGCGCGGATGGCGGCAACCAGACCGTCCTGGATGGTGTAGATGAGTCCGGCGTCCGTATAGCCGTCACCGCCGGTGGCAGGCTGTTCATGCACGGCGTACTGGATGGTCATGATGCGCTGACCGTCCCGCTGTACCCAGGCCCAGGAGGCGCTGTCAGGCAGAAGATTGCTGACGTAGAGGGCGGCAAAGCTCTCCGTGCCGGCCAGATTGCTGTTTTCCGTGTAGTAGGAGGACAGCACATCGCTGGTGCGCATGTCGATGGTGGTGTTGTGGGGAGCAACCTCGTCTGCATCGGTAATGACCAGGCTGCGAACCTGGGCATCCTCCGTCATTTCAGGACGATCCATGTACAGGGTGGCAAAATCATAAATAAAGGCATAACCATCCTCGCTGGAGGCTTCGTCCTCTGTGGGATCATTGAGGGGCTCCGCCTCCATGGCGCGGGTCTTGTAGCTTTTCACCCACTCCTCCAACTCATCCCAGCTCAGGGCAGAAGCATCGGTATCCTCGGCCTGAGCCGTAAGAAGGCAGGGGAGGAAAAGCATCATTGCCAGTGCGGCACAGATCATCCGTTTGAACATGGTGTACTCCTTACATGCCGCCGAACGCGGCGCATCTTATCAATCTTTTGGGCAGGATAAATGCGTCACCCACCCCACTCTATTGTAACGCAAAAATCCCGGCTTGTACAGTCACAGGCCGGGACAGAGTTGTAAATTGTGGGGCGTGTCTTTATGCATCCAGCTTACTAAGCATTTCCCGATCCACCTTGCGGAACAGGGCCAGACAGATGATCACGGAAACGATCTCTGCAATGGGGAAGGACCACCAGGTGGCATCCAGACTGATTTTGCTCAGCACCCAAGCCACGGGGATCAGCACGATCAGCTGGCGGCACAGGCTCATGATCAGGCTGTACACGCCCTTGCCCACGGCCTGGAACACGGTGGAAAGCGTAATGCCCACACCGGCAATAATGAAGTGACTGCAGATAATGCGCAGCGCGCGGCAGCCGATGTCAGACAGCTCCGTGCTGCCGC
>CAVBFK010000256.1:0-4125 GCA_963594395.1 Lachnospiraceae bacterium | reverse complement strand
GTATATTGCAGATAGGCACCCAGAATGGTCAGCGGCAGGGCGACCAGCAACAGTTGCTTCAATAGACGGCTTTCGTCCTGATTCCACTTGGCAACGGGCCGTTTGTCCCGTAAAAAATACGTTGCGGCGGTGAGCGCGACCAGCGCACCCAGTGCCGCCCAGTGCGCCTCCATGGAAAACTTCAGCCCAAAGGCAAACAGGACCGGCAGCCACATCATTTCCAGCAAGCCGAAGCTCATGCCGAGCCAGATGCGGGTCAGCGGGCTTTGACGGGGCAAAAGCCAGTGAATGGTCATGATGCCGCACGCCAGAAAGCAAAGCAAATAAGCCAAAGCAGCCATGGAGTCACCTCCGGAAAATTGAAATAGCAAAACTTTAGGTGGTGTTGGAGGGCTCGCAAGCCCTCCAACTCTAGATCAAAAATCAGCGAGCCCCTTCGGGGCAGTTCATTGGGGCGAAGCCCCTGTGCGATGGTTTTCGCAACGATCCGTAAGGATCGTGTCCTTACACGAACGAACGGCCGGGAGAACGGCTTGCCGTTCGACCAGTGAGTGAGTGCATTCCTCAGCAAAGTGGCAAAGGCACTTTGCTGATTACCGAAGGTAGGTCAGCATGACCTGCAAACCGGCCTCCATATCCCGCAGGTCAATGACCTCACAGGCGGAGTGCACATTGCGGCAGGGGATGGACAGGGTGCACACGGGAATGCCGCCGCGGCTGAGCTGCATGGAGCAGGCATCCGTGCCGCCGTAAGGAAGCACTTCTCGCTGAGTCTTTACGCCGGCCTTTTCGCCGCACTGCAGCAGTTCATCACGCAGAGCAGGGTTGGAAATGCTGGCGCGATCCATCACCTTCACGGCAATGCCGTCACCCAGGCGAACAGAGGGCAGTTTCGTCTCGGGCGTATCGCCGTTGCCGGTGACGTCGATGGCAATGCCGATGTCTGGCTCCTTGGCGAAGGATGCGGCCACAGCGCCGCGGCATCCCACTTCCTCCTGCACGGAGAACACGGCAATGACTGTGTCCTTGGTGTCGCCCAGGGTTTGCAGAAGCTTGATCAGCAGGGCGCAGGCGCAGCGGTCATCCATGGCAGGGGAGGCAACACGATGTTCACCCAGACGAACCACGTCGGGAGCAAACACGGCCATGTCGCCCAGCTGAACGCGGGTCATAGCTTCTTCCTTGCTTTCCGCACCGATATCCACAAACAGGTTGTTCATGGTGGGGGCATCCTTCACAGGCTCCAGGGCCAGCACGCCTTCCACACCGTTCTCGAAGATCACATGGCGCACGTTGCCGCAGCTGCCGGCGCTCAGTCCGCCGACGTTGGTCACCCGCAGGAAGCCTTCCTTCTCATAGCCGGTCACCACAAAGCCGATGTGATCCATGTGGGCGCTGAACATGATCTTGCGGGGATGTTCACCCTTGCCCAGCTTGGTGGCAATCAGGTTGCCCATGGCGTCCATTTCGATGGTATCCACATGGCCTTCGATTTCACTGCGGATGGCATTGGCCACGGGCGTCTCACGCCCGGAAGGTCCGATGGGCGCAAGCACCTTCTTCAATAGTTCAAACATTGCTTTATCTCCTTCGTATGATCAGAGTTTCATCAGCAGCGCTTCCGTCAGCGCCAGCTGGGCATCAACATCACAGAGCTTCACCGTGGAGGACGGGCTATGCATGTAGCGGCAGGGAACAGAGAGCACCAGCGTGGGGATACCGCCCCGGGCACGCTGAATAACGCCGGCGTCGTTGCCGCCTGCGGTTGTCTGCTTGACCTGACAGGGAATGTTCGCTTCTTCGGCAGTCTTCAGTGCCAGCTTGAACAGGGTTCGGTCGCCGATCGACGTGCTGTCCATGAAGGACACGGCAACGCCCTTGCCCTGCTCACAGCAGTGCCAGACTTCATCAGTCATGCCCAGGTCGTTGGCATCGGTGCCGTCCAGTACCAGAGCGGCGTCAGGATCCTTGGCAAAGGCACCGCCCTTGGCACCGCGGAAGCCGACTTCCTTTTCGGAAGAGAACATGATGGTCAAGTCGCAGGGGTAGTCCTTCTTCATTAGGCGCAGAAGATTCCATACGCCTGTGCGGCTGTCCAGCGCCTTGGCGCAGGCACAGCCGTCGCCAAAGGTGACATAGGGAGTATCAAAGGCCACATAGGCACCCAGGGGAGCTTTCTGCTGGGCTTCTGCCTTGTCCTTGGCACCGATATCCACGTAAATATCATCGAAGCTCAGTACGCGCTTGCGGTCTGCGGCAGTCTGCAGGTGGATGGCCATGGCACCGATGATGCCGGGAATCTTCTCATCCCCGACCACCACGCGCTTGGAAATCAGCACGCGGGAATCCACACGGCCGATGGGCGCGATGCGGAGGAAACCGTCCTCCGTGGCACCGGTGACGATGAGACCTACCTCGTCCATATGGGCGGCTACCATGATCCGCTTGGGGGCGGCAGACGAGCCCTTCTTTTCGGCAATCACATTGCCCATGCGGTCAATGGAAACTTGGGCGCCGCAATCCTTGAGCTCTTCCAGCAGGGTGCGGCGTATAAGCTGTTCATGACCGCTGACAGCGTTCAATTCCGTTAGCTGTTTCAGATCCATAGGTCATCCTCCCATCCTGCGTCCAGCTCACTGAGGAAGTGGGCAATCAGCCGACTGCACTCCGTCAGGGCGTTCAGGTCGATGGTTTCCACCGTGGTATGCATATACTTCAGCGGCAGGGAAAGCAGTACAACGGGAATGCCTGCGCGGGTGAAGCCAACTTCATCGGCGTCCGTGCCGGTGTACATTTCATTGACGCTCTTCTGCAGTTTGACATGATGGGCATCTGCACAGTCCAGCAAACGCTGAAGCAGCTTAGGCTGAATGTACGGCCCGATGGAGGTCACCGGGCTGTCCAGCGTGGCAGTCACACTGGAAGGACAGCCGGGGGTCATGGCGTGATCCACGTCCAACGCCACGGCCAGATCAGGATCAATGGAGAAGGCCGCCGTCTGTGCGCCGCGGGAACCGACTTCTTCCTGGGTGGAGCCCACAAAGTACACATCGGCATCGCACGCCATGCGGCTGAGGCGCTCGGCAGCACCCAGCAGGATGGTCACGCAGGCACGGTCGTCCATGGTCTTAGAGGCAAAACGGTGGTTCATTAGGGGCGTGGCAGGGTTGTTGAAGGTGACCAGGTCACCTACACGCACAAGTTCCTTGACTTTTTCAGCAGGCAGACCCACGTCCACAAAGAGATCTTCGCGGGCGTAATTGCTCTTCTGCTCCTGCTGGGAAAGCATGTGCGGGGGAATGGCACCAATGGTGCCGAAAAGCTTCTCTTTACCGTGTACCCACACGCGGCAGGCCGGCAGAATGCGGGAATCCACACCGCCTAC
Source organism: Lachnospiraceae bacterium (assembly GCA_963594395.1). GTDB lineage: Bacteria > Bacillota > Clostridia > Christensenellales > Aristaeellaceae > CAKUFA01. Next base: position 740 of record CAVBFK010000256.1, on the reverse strand, counting down.
CTGACCCAGACGGATGCTGCCGTCCTCTTCAATGGCGGAGACCATGAGGCCAATCTCGTCCATATGGGCGCAGAGCATGACCTTGGGGCCGGTTCCTTTCTTGTGAGCAATCATATTGTACATATTGTCGATGTGTACCTCGTCCACATACGGACGGAATAGATCGGCAAAATAAGCGGCCACCGGTGCTTCGTGCCCGCTGGGGCCAACCAGAGCCGCGGCCTCAGTCAGGATCTTTTGCACATCCATGCCATTGCCTCCTTTAATTCATTTCATTCCATTATACCATATTCGGCCCCCGCGGGCAACGTGGCAGATGTGAACGGAGCGGGAACAATGCATGAAAGATCCGCAGAAAAAAGATTCTGACACACGCATTCTTTGCGCTGTGTCGGAAGTGCTTTGAGAAAACAGATTGTCTGCACAAAAAAACAGGGACTGCATTACACAGTCCCTGCTCATTATGTACTTGTGGGGAACTAAAGGAGCCTTTACTCCTCGTCGTCAGCTTCGTCGTCTTCGTTGAGCTTGGTGGTTGCAACTTCAATCAGCTTGGCAGCCAGCGCCTCATCCTCGACGGGCAGGAACTCATCATACTCTTCGCCGTCGTCACCCTTGGTGGCAACAACCTTAGCGATGTAGCAATCAATGCCCTCTTGCTCTTCGTCGTCTTCTGCGTCGCAACCCTCGTCAACCTCGGCGTCGTCATCCTCGTCTTCGACAGCATCCGTCAGAATGGC
>CAVBFK010000255.1:0-2614 GCA_963594395.1 Lachnospiraceae bacterium | reverse complement strand
GTGCACTATGAAACGGAAAAACTGCGCCCGATTCTGGAGGTCACCTACGGCTGCATGGTCTACCAGGAGCAGGTCATGCAGATTGTGCGCGATCTGGCAGGCTACAGCTATGGCCGAAGCGACCTGGTGCGCCGTGCCATGGCCAAGAAGAAACACAAGGTCATGGAGGAAGAGCGCCAGTACTTTGTGTACGGCAAAACGGACGAGAACGGCAACGTGGTCATTCCGGGTTGCATACGCAACGGTGTTGATGAAGCGGTAGCTAACCAGATCTATGACGAAATGATTTCCTTCGCGTCCTACGCCTTCAATAAATCCCATGCTGCCGCTTACGGTGTGGTGTGCATGGAAACCGGCTGGCTGAAGCGGCACTATCCCGTGCAGTTTATGGCCGCCATTATGAACAGCGTTTTCGGCAATGCGGGAAAGATTGCCGGCTATATTCAGTATTGCCGTAGCCGCAATGTGCCGATTTTGCCGCCTGATGTGAACGCCTCCGGCTGGAAGTTTACCGTGGAGCATACCACCGACGGACAGCTGGGCATCCTTTTCGGCTTCGGCGCGGTGAAAAATGTGGGCGAAAACGCGGCAGAGGCCATCATTCGAGAGCGGCAGAAAGGCCCCTTCCGCGACATCTTCGATTTTTGTCGCCGCATTGATACCGGCATTGTGAATAAGCGCGTGGTGGAAAGTCTGATTCGCGCAGGCGCCTTTGACAGCATGCACGCCAACCGTCCGCAGATGCTGGCGGTCTATGAAGGCGCGTTGGATGCCAACATTGCCAGAAGAAAGCAGAACGTAGACGGCCAGCTGAGCCTGTTCGATCTGGCCTTTGGCGGAGAACAGCCGTCCATTACCGGCGATGAGCAACTGCCGAACATCCCGGATTATCCCGCAGGCACCCGCCTTGCCATGGAAAAGGAAATGACGGGGGTGTACATCACCGGCCATCCCTTGGATGATTATCGGGAAAAGCTGAGCAAGCTGACCTTCTCCACAGCGGATTTGCTGGGGCTGGAAGAAAACGAAGATAAGGGTCTGAGCATGGACGGCATGAACGTCGCCATGGGCGGCATTCTGGTGGAGGCCAAGGGCAAGGCCACCAAGAAGGGTGCCTATATGGGCTTTGTGACCTTGGAGGATCTTACCGGGCAGATTGAATGCCTGGTGTTCCCGAAAGTGTACGATGTCTATCAGGCTATGCTGACCGTGGACGCTACCGTGGTACTGACCGGCAGATTGTCCATCCGTGAGGAAGAAGCCCCCAAACTGCTGGTGGACAGCGTCACCCGCCTGGATGAGTGGCAGGGTGCACAGGAAACTCGCCATTTTGCGCCCCGCACGGCACCGAAAAAGCCTGCACAGCATCAAACGCCGCCGGCACAAACCTTGACTGATGCACAGCTGGCCAAAATGGCCACGAAAAAGCTGTATCTCCAACTGCCTAGAGCGCAGATGAGCGCGGCCATGGCGGCACTGGCACTGCATCCCGGCAGTGTCCCCGTGTACTTGCACATTCCTGAAGAAAAGATGACCCTGCTGGTGCCGAAAATCAACTGGTGCGATGCCTCGGAAGGATGTCTGAACCGCATGGAGCAACAGCTTGGCAAGGAAAATGTGAAACTGGTGGAAGCCAAAGCGTAAGGAGAATATGATGAAGCCTGTGATCTTTATGGACTGGGACGGCACCATTGCAGACAGCATGAAGCTGTGCATTGAAGAAGTACGCTATGCCCTGTCTTCCCTGAATCTGCCTGTGCCTCCTGACCGTGAGCTGATGAAGTGCAACGGCCCGACCAATGAGGAATCCATACCGTTGATGCATGTGCCGGAAGCACTGGGTGAAAGCTATCTGGCCCTGCGTGCCAAGGCATCCCTCGAACTGCTGGAGAAGTATCAGCGGATTTTCCCCGGCATGAAGGAAATGCTCCTGCGTGTGCAGAACGATGTACGGCTGATTGTTGTCAGCAACGGCAACCAGAGCTATCTGGAAAAGTCTGCGGCGTTCCTGGGCGTTACGGACTGCTTTGAACGCCTGCAAGGTTTCCGGGATGGCTACACCAAGGCGGAAAACATCGCCATACTTCTGGAAGAAATCAAGCCGGAAAAGGCTGTGATGGTGGGGGATCGCGCCGGCGACATGAAGTCTGGCAAAGCAAATCATCTGCCGACCATTTCCGCATGCTATGGCTATGGCTCGCCGGAAGAATGGGCCATGGCGGATGAACAGGCCTATTCGGTGGAACAGCTGGAAAAGATGATTTTGAAATTCGCAGAGTAAAGACAGTGGAGGAGCGGCAACGTTCCTCCATTTTTGATTGGCCAAATGGAAGATTTGTTCTCTTTTCCTGTGGAAAAAGAGGATTTTCAGCGGCAAATGTTGTATACATTTAACATCACCGAAGGAAAGGCAGGGGAGTAGGATGACCATCCGTGAAGAGCTTGAGGCAGAAGAATTTCAGCGCTTGTCACCGCTGGCAAAAAAGAGCGCGGAAAGCCGCGGCCGGGAAACGCCGGTGACACCCTGCACCCTGCGTACGGATTTCCAGCGGGATCGGGATCGCATTATTCATTGCAAAGCCTTCCGCCGGCTGAAATTCAAAACGCAGGTGTC
>CAVBFK010000254.1:0-11863 GCA_963594395.1 Lachnospiraceae bacterium | reverse complement strand
GCCGTAACCGCCGCGCTGAACGGCAATCAAGGCCTTGGCGCCCTTCAGGTGCGCCTGATACACGGGATAGTTAATCCACCATTCATCCCGCTGATTGATATCCGCCAGCACCAGCTTGCCCCGCACATCGAGACCCGCATAATCCTTGGCTTCTCCCCGACCCACGTATACCAGCTGGCAGGTTTCCCAGCCGTCCGTCTGTAGGGTGGTTTGGTAAGCCCCCAGCACCGCCTTGCGCTTTCCTTCCGGCGTTTCAAAGATCAGCTCCGCATGATGGAACTCCCAGCCGTCTACAGAAAATTCCTCCCTGCGCACGTTGGTCAGGCCGATGGACAGCATTTCTTCCCGGAGCATTTCGCCTGTCAGGCGCTCTGCCTCGGACCCTGCAGGGCGGTACCCCAGCACGGGATTGGAGCAGTGTTTCTCCATCTTTCTTGCCAGCTGATAAGAATAGTCAATGTCCAGCTGTTCGATCAGCTTCTCACTCCCGACCATGCTGCCGCCTCCTCAAATCATGTGTTTGCAAAAACCGCAACGTATTATAGCATGATTTTCCCTTGCGGAAAAGGATAAAGAAAGATTCATGCGCCATCGTTCTTAAAATTGTTACAAATTTGCGACAGTTTTTGTGGTACAATAGAGAATGGAGGAGATGCTTATGAAGATGATGAAGCGGATACTGCCCTTTGCCCTGGCCGGAGCCATGATGTTCACCGCTGCCCATGCCGAACTGGAGCAGGACGCGCTGACCGATGGACTCAGCTGCACCGTGCAGATGGACGCCAACGGCATTGATACCGTCATCCGTCCCGACAATCAGCCCTACATCGCCGCCTGTGATGATTCCCACGAATTGATCGCCTATGTGGATTTTGTGGAAATGCCCAATCAGAACGGCACATTCCTTCGGCTTACGTTTTCCCTGATTTCCGATGCGATGACCGATATTGACACCCTGCGGATTGATTCCGCTTCCGATAGTTGGATCTTTGACACCACCCATGCCATTGATGAATACGACGACACCTACTACGAGGATTTTTCCGTCGTTCTGGGTGAAGACGGCATGGACATGATGAAGGCGCTGACAAAGAAAGATCTGTCCCTCACCGTTACCCTGGAAGGCGAAACCGATTACGTCACCGCCACCATCACCTTTCCCAGTGAAGACATGAAGGCGCTGTATGACCGCTTTGTAAATGCCGGCGGCATGGAGCAGAATCTATCTGCCGGGCAATAATCCTTAATTCTATGGAGGTACTATGAAGAAATATCGATCCATGGCCCTGCTGGCCGCCACGCTGATGCTGCTTCACGGTGTCGCGCTTGGCGATGACAGTCCCATTTGGGTTGACGGCAACGGCAATATTATCAGCGGCCCTGACAGCGGAAGCTCCAGCGGCTCGGAGACCATCGTCACCCCCATCGTCACCGAAACTCCCTATGAAAATTCTGATGAAAGCACTGACGAAAGCTCCGATGAAGGATCAGACGAAGGCAGTGACTCGAACGATACTTCCGATACAGAGAGCAGCAGCAACAAGTGGGAGTATGAACCGCAGACCCTGTATGCCACCTTGGATGGTGCAAAGGTAGAAGTGCTGTCGGTGGGCACCCGGGTCAGCATCATCAAGCGGGATGGCGTGCGGGAAGAAGTCTACACGAATACCCTCACCTTTGCCGAAGATGTGGCAGAAGGAAAGCAGTTGGCCATCATTAACACCCCGAAAAACGGCAAGGCGACCATGTTCAAGAAAGCATCCAGCAAGTCTGCCATCATCATGAAGTGCCAGACGGGGCGCATTGTGCCTGTGTTGGGGCTGACAAAGAGCTATGCCCTGGTACAATACGAGGACGCTGTGGGTTACGTCAAGTGTTCTTCCCTGACTTTCCTTGACGCTGACAGCGGCGAGGCAACCTTTGCCTACATTGCCTACAAGGGCAACACGTCCAGCAACAACACGGTGAAGGTACGGCAGAAAGCCTCTTCCAGCAGCCGCATTCTTGATGAATTTCCCTGCGGAAAGCGGGTCACCGTCATTACCCCCGGTGACAAGTGGACGGAAATTGAAGTAGAAAACCTGCGGTGCTACATTCTGACGGAATTCCTGACCACCGTGGATGAAGAAGAAGCGGCAAACCTCCCCGTAAAGGGCGTTGGCAGCAGCATTCACGCTACCCGCGCAACAAAGACCAATCTGGCAACGTCAACGGATGTCGCCACCGCAACAGATTTGGAGCCCTAACCTTCCGATTGCTTTCTCCGATCCAACAGCAATTGTTGGGATTTCTCATAAAGGTTCAATCAGGATCAAAACCCATGCTCACAAGCCGTTCCGCGTGAATTAAGGGTTGCAGAATCCTATGGATTTGTGCTAAAATATGAAGCTGGTACATCATTTGCTTTTTTCAACGAAAGGACGAACGGCATGCAAGTCATTCATCCCCAAGGGATGTTTCAGAATCTTCCGCCCGAGAACGTGTTCATTGCCGTAGATGACATGGGCAACGAGCTCGGCATGGGATATATCATTTACCAGTATCAACCTCACCTTTACCCGGACTGCCCCATCAACCTGTACTTCTCCATGGAGTGCCAGTCGGTGGCCCGATATCTGCTCTTCGGTGCGCTGGTGGCTCGTGCTCGCCAGCTGCGGGAGGCTGACCCCAGCGTCCGCGCCCGTGTGTACACGAACATTTCCCCCACGGATACCCGCATGAAGGATTTTTACATGCACAACGGCTTCACCTGTGATGAAACGGAAGATCTGCTGACCTTGCAGATTCCCCAGGGTGACGGCCGTATCCCCATGAGCTGTGCCGTAGCCGTGGTGCCGCTGAACACGCCGGAAGAACAGGTTGCCTTCATCACCAGATTGCAGCAGAACGACCTGACCTACATGAATCAGGACTATCTTGCCAGCCTGCAGCAGCAGCCACATTTCCTGGCGCTGGGTCTGTATCACAATGCCGATCTGATCGGTGAGATTCTAATGGCCGGCTCCGGCGAAAGCTGTGATTTGGTGGCCATCTACATCGTTCCTGCCGCACGCCGTCAGGGCATGGGTCGTGCTTTGCTTCACCGCTCCATGGCCGTGATGGCCGCTGAGGGTGTCACCACGGTAACCACCCGTGTCATGAGCCGCAGTATTCCCCAGGCACGCCTGATGGGTGACTTCGGTGCCCAGGTGCAGGGCGTCACCACCATTTACCCCGGTCTGTTCCTGTAAAAACTCCATACTTCTTGTACCTAGAAAGGAGCCGTTTGCGCTCCTTTTTCCATATCTGTGATGATTCAATCAATGATTGCTCATAGAAAGGATGGTGCATCATGGAACTCACTCCCCGTTTCCCCCACTTCCTGCACGGCGGCGACTACAACCCTGACCAGTGGCTAGATCGCCCGGACATTCTGGAGAAGGATGTTGAATTGATGCAGAAAGCCCACGTGAACTGCGTCTCCATTGCCATTTTCACCTGGGCTCGCCTTGAGCCTGAGGACGGCGTGTACGACTTCACCTGGTTAGATGAAGTCATTGACCGCCTGTGGAAGGGCGGCATTCACGTGATTCTTGCCACGCCTTCCGGCGCACGGCCTGCCTGGATGGCGCAGAAGTACCCCGAAGTGCTCCGCATCAACAAGGAATACCAGCAGATGCATTTCGGCGAGCGGCACAATCACTGCCCCTCCTCCCCTGTTTACCGCCGCAAGGTGTGGGAAATGGACACTGCGCTGGCCAAGCGCTACGCCCAGCATCCGGCCGTCATCCTGTGGCACCTGAGCAACGAGTTTTCCGGTGAATGCCACTGCCCCCGCTGTCAGCAGGCTTTCCGTGACTGGCTGAAGGAGAAGTACGGCACCCTGGAAGAGCTGAACAAGTGCTGGTGGACAGGCTTCTGGAGCCAGCGCTACTCCGATTGGTCGCAGATTGAGGCGCCCAGTCCCTTGGGTGAATTCAGCAGCTGTGCCATGACGGTGGACTGGAAACGTTTCCTCACGGATCAGTGCAAATCCTTCATTGAAATGGAGCGGGATGCGGTGCAGTCCGTTGATCCTTCGCTGAAGGTCACGGTAAACATGATGGAACGCTTCCAGGGCTACGACTATTTCTCCATGGCAGAATCCATTGACGTGGTCTCCTGGGACAGCTATCCCAGCTGGCACAGCGGCGATGATCTGTTCCGCGGCGCGGAATTCGCCATGCATCATGACATCATGCGCTCCCTCAAGGATGCGCCCTTCATCCTTATGGAGTCCACCCCTTCCCAGGTGAACTGGAAGCCCCACAACAAGCTGAAGGAGCCCGGCATGCATTTGCTGTCCAGCCTGCAAGCGGTGGCGCACGGCAGTCAAAGCGTGCTGTACTTCCAGTGGCGGAAGGGACGCGGCGGCGGTGAAATGTTCCACGGCGCAGTGGTGGATCACTACGGTGAAAGTGACACCCGCGTTTTCGCTGATGTCACCGAGGTCGGCACCTCTCTGGAAAAACTGGAGCCCATCTATCAGACTCAGCCCCATGCAGATGTTTGCATTATCTTTGACTGGGAAAACTGGTGGGCTATTGATCAAGCACAAACCGGTCAGAAGGGTGCCATGCACTACTTTGATGTGGTGCTGAGTCATTATCGCGCCCTTTGGGAGCAGGGCATTAGCGTCGACTTCCGCGATATGCGTCCCTGCACGGATCTGAGCCGCTACAAGCTTGTCATTGCGCCCATGCTGTTCATGTTCCGCCACGGTTTTGAACAGAAACTCCACGATTTTGTGGAAAACGGCGGTACCCTGGTCAGCTCGTACTTTACCGGGGTGGTCGATGAGCACTATCTGGCCTACCTCGGCCCTACGCCTCACGGCTTGACGGATGTTTTCGGCCTCCGTGCCGCAGAGCTGGACGCACTCTTCCCCAATGATAGCAACGCCCTGGTGGTGCCGGGTCGTGCCGAACCTTACAAGATTACCGAGCTGTGCGAGCTTCTGGCCAACTGCACCGCAGAGGCCAAGGGCGTCTACGCCTCGAATTTCTACCAAGGCCAGCCCTGTGTGACCGTCAACAGCTTTGGTAAGGGCAAAGCCTGGTACATTGCCGCCAAGGTGGAAGATGCCTATCTGCAAGACTTCTACAAGCGACTTGCCCCGAAAGCAGGCGTTGCGCCGATCTTCACCGAGGCCATGCCAAAGGGCGTTGTACCCACGACCCGCGGCAAGGTAACCTTCCTGCAGAACTTCTCCATGCAGGAGCAGACCATCCATCTAGCCAAGCGCTATCATGATTTGCTTCACGACAGCGTCATCACCGGCGATGTTGTCATGCCGAAGAACGGTTTGCTGGTGGTGGAAGAGGGCTAATCAAATCTTCTTACCCATAAACAAAAAAGAACTCGCCGCGGGATTGCTCCTGCGGCGAGTTTTTTGCACATCGAAGTGGGATTAGCCCTGCTTCTGCTTGTGCTTCGGATTCTCACAGATCACCATGACCTTGCCCTTACGCTTGATGATCTTGCACTTTTCACAAATCGGTTTCACAGACGGTCTGACCTTCATGCTCAGTTACCTCCTTGCAGTAGTTTCTTCAGCCTTTGCTGCGCCAGGTGATCCGACCACGGGTCAAATCATAGGGCGAAAGCTCAATGGTGACTTTGTCTCCGGGATAGATGCGGATGAAGTTCATACGCATTTTACCGGAAATATGCGCCAAGATCTGGTGGCCGTTAGGAAGCTCCACCTGAAACATGGCATTGGGAAGGGCTTCAATGACTTTGCCTTCCATTTCGATGACGTCGCTCTTGGACAACTTCAGCCCTCCTTGCACAGCGGCTGGTCGATTTCAAGCCCCGCAGCCTGCAGTGCCTTGCGCAGGTCACTGTCCAGCAGCTGATTCGCGTTCAGCTTCTCAGCAACATCCGGTACGACTATGGGCTTGGGGTGCAGATGCTTGACTTTCTTTTTCTTGGGATGCGCCAGCTTGCGGGTCAAGCCATCAGCCATCATCACAAACTGCTCATCAATCACCTGAAGGACTACGAAGCAGCGCCCCGCATCTCTTCCCTGACGGGAAAGAACCACGCGGCCGATCTCCATGGGGAGACGCTCCATCATTCCTCCTCCTTCCAGGTAAAGCCCGGATAGGTGAGAATTTCAGGAAGTCCGTTCTCGTTAATGGCGAGGGTGTGCTCGTAGTGCGAGCAGAGGCTGCCGTCGCGGGTGCGGAAACACCAGCCGTCGTCATCCTCATTCAGTCGCCAATCACCAGCGGAAATCATAGGCTCAATGGCAATGGTCATGCCTTTGCGAAGCCGGAGGCCATGCCCCGGTTCACCAAAGTTATACACGGCCGGATCTTCATGCATTTCCCGTCCGATGCCGTGGCCGGTCAGGTCGCGGATGACTCCGCAGCCGTTGCCCTCAGCGTAGGACTGGATTGCATGACCCACATCGCCCAGGCGGTTGCCCGCCACAGCCTGACGTGCGCCTCTCCAGAAGCATTCTTCAGTAATGTCGATCAGAGCCTGAGCCTCGGGAGAAATCTCGCCGACACCCATGGTGAAAGCGCTGTCGGCCTGCCAACCATCCAGCACCAGACCGCAGTCGATGCTAATGATGGAGCCTTCCTTCAGCACCTGCTTTTCAGAAGGAATTCCATGGACGACCTGGTCATCCACGCTGGTGCACAGCGTTGCCGGATATCCTTCATAATGCAGGAAGGAAGGGATGGCGTGATTCTTGCGAATCAGCTGCTCTGCATAGACATCCAGGGCAGCGGTCGTCATGCCAGGCTTTACGGCCTCGCGAAGCTTCTGGAGTACTTCATAGAGAAGTGCACCGGCAACGCGCATTTTCCCAATCTGATCAGGATTCTTCAAGCTAATCATTGTTTGACCCCTAAGGTATTCAGGATGGTACCGAAGATGGTATCCATCTCCTGTGCGCCGTCAATGACGTGCAGGAGATTTTTCTCCTGATAGTAGCTGACAAGCGGTGCCGTCTGCTCATGATACACCTTCAGGCGGCTGAGCACCGTCTCCGGCTTGTCGTCATCCCGCTGCACAAGCTTCTGGCCGCACTTGGTGCAGTCTTCACTGTGCATGGTAGATACATGATACGTTGCACCGCAATTGAGGCAAACTCTGCGGCCGCTCAGGCGCTGAACCAATGTTTCATCGGCCACGTCCAGATCCACCACGGCATCAATCTTCGCAAAACCTGCCAAGGCTTCTGCCTGGGGAACCGTGCGGGGGAATCCATCAAGAATGTAGCCGCCCTTGCAATCGTCCTGGGAAAGACGTTCACGAACAATGTCAATGACCACTTCATCAGGTACGAGCTTGCCTGCGTCAATGTAGGCCTTTGCTTTCAATCCGGTGGGCGTTGCTTCCTTGATGGCACGGCGGAGAATATCTCCCGTGGAAATCTGCGGAATGGTCAAGGCTGCGCAAATGCGCTGTGCCTGCGTGCCCTTGCCGGCACCTGGAGGTCCCAGAAAAATGATGTTCATGTGCTGGGTCACTCCTTTCGGAAAGTTTCTGGCTGTTTTACCCATCAAGCCATGCATCGGGCCTTGCAGCACCGATGCATGGCTGATGAATTACATAAAGCCGATGTTCTCCATGTCCATGTCGATGCCGCGGACACTCATCTCACCCTGCAGGGTACGGATGGTTTCCAGAGACACGCTCACAGCAATCAGGATGGAGGATGCAGCGAAGGGCACGCTCGTCTGCAGCTGGGCGGTCAGCAGCGTAGGCACGGCAGCCAGGATGGCCAGGAACAGGGCAGCGAACAGGTTCAAGCGGTTCACAGTGGTCTGCAGGTACTGGCGGATGTTCTTGCCGCGGGTACCGGGGATCGTTGCGCCCTGCATGAGCAGCTGTTCAGCCTGCTGCTTGGGATCGAAGCTGATGGAAGAATAGAAGAACGTGAACGCGATGATCAGCAGTGCGGAAATGATCATGTACCACACGCTGCCAGTGTTCATGTAGGTGGACCACCAAACATAGGCGCCGCTGGAGGTGCCGCCGATCAGCTGAATCACCGTTCCGGGGAAGGCGAGGAAGCTGTAGGCGAAGATCAGGGGCAGAACGCCAACGCTGACGACCTTCAGGCTCATGTGGGTGCTCTGACCACCGTATACGCGGCGGCCCTTCACCTGCTTAGCGATCTGCAGCGGAATGCGGCGCTCGCCCATGTCCACGAAGGTAACAACAACGGTCATGATGATAGCCACGAGAATGATGCTGATAGCGCTCAGCCAAGCAGAAGCCGTGCTGTTGGTGATTGCGGAGCTGAAGCTGCTCACAACGCCATTGAACAGGTTGGAGATGATACCTGCGAAGATCAGCAAGGACACGCCGTTGCCGACACCCTTCTCAGAGATGCGCTCGCCAATCCACATAGCCAGTGCGCTGCCGCCTGCCATGCTCACGCCGACCAGAACATAGTTCAGCCAGCCGGACTTGATGTAGCCCAGACCTGCCACCAGGCCGATAGCCTGCAGGGCAGCCAGACCAACCGTCACATAGCGGGTGATACGTGCAATCTTTTCACGGCCGCCTTCCTCATCCTTGCTGAGCCGCTCCAGTGCCGGGATGGCAATGCACAGCAGCTGCATGATAATGGAGGCGTTGATGTAAGGCGTAATACCCATGGCCATGATGGTCATTTGGGAGAACGCGTTACCAGTCATCATGTTTACCAGTTCGAGAAGAGGCAGGGACGTAGCGCTGGCGCTTTCCAGCACCTTAGCAGCGTCCACGCCGGGAGCGGGGATGACGCCGACCAGGCGGAAGAGGATCAGCATACCGAAGGTATACAGGATCTTCTTACGCAGGTCAGGAATCCGCCACATCTTCTTGAGGCTCTGAATCATTTCAGATCACCTCGGCTTTCCCGCCGAGTGCCTCAATCTTTTCCTTCGCAGTGGCAGTGAACTTAGCTGCCTGGACGGTGAGCTTCTTGGTCAGCTCGCCGTTGCCCATGATCTTCACGCCGCCAAGCTCCTTCTTGATGATGCCGGCGTCGATCAGGGACTGTGCAGTAACCACATCGCCATCGTTGAAGATCTCAAGGCGCTCAACGTTCACGCAGGCATAGTCGGTGCCGAAAGCATTATAGAAGCCCTTCTTAGGCACACGACGATACAGGGGCATCTGGCCGCCTTCGAAGCCGGGGCGCTTGCCACCGCCAGAGCGAGCCTTTGCACCCTTATGGCCCTTACCGGAGGTCTTGCCCAGACCAGAGCCCACACCGCGGCCCAGGCGCTTAGGCGCCGTGGTAGAACCGACAGCGGGGGTCAACTCGTGCAGTTTCATTGGGGTTTCCCTCCTTTACTCGTTAACTTCTTCAACCTTCACCATGTGCTTCACGGCGAAGATCTGCCCGCGAATAGCGGCATTGTCAGGCTGAGTCACAGTCTGACCCACCTTATGCAGGCCCAGTGCAGCCACCGTGGCCTTGTGCTTGGGCAGGCAAGCGATGGGAGACTTCATCAAGGTAATCTTGAGTTTCATCGTTCCTTCCTCCTTAGCCCAGCAGTTCTTCCACGGTCTTGCCGCGCATCTTGGCAACATCTTCAGCGCTGCGCAGCTGCTTCAGTGCTTCCAGAGTAGCCTTTACCATGTTGATGGGGTTGTTGGTGCCGAAGGACTTCGTACGAATGTCCTTCACGCCAGCCATCTCCAGCACAGCACGGGCTGCACCACCAGCGATCACGCCGGTACCTTCGGGAGCGGGCAGCAGCACGCACTTAGCAGTGCTGAAGTAAGCGGTGGATTCATGGGGAATGGTGGTTCCGTTCAGGGGAACAGTCACCATGTGCTTCTTAGCATCCTCGCCGGCCTTACGAATGGCCTCGGGGATCTCAGCAGCCTTGCCCATGCCCGCGCCGACACGGCCGTTTTCATCGCCGACCACGACCAGAGCGGAGAACCGCATGTTGCGGCCGCCCTTTACGGTCTTGGACACGCGATTGACAGCGACCAGTTTTTCTTTGAATTCGCTGACCTGTTCGTAGCGTTGCATTTGCGTGTGTCCTCCTTCTTAGAAATCAAGTCCGGCTTCACGGGCGCCCGCAGCAACTTCCGCAACGCGGCCGGTATAAACATAGCCGCCACGGTCGAAGACCACGGTCTTGATGCCGGCCTGGACAGCACGCTCACCGATGAGCTTGCCAACCTTCTTGGCGGCGCCCTTCTTGTCAACATCAGCCAACTGACCCTTCAGTTCAGGGTCAACGGTAGATGCGCTCACCAGCGTCACGCCCTTCTCATCGTCGATGATCTGAGCATAGATGTGGTTCAGGCTGCGATACACGGACAGACGCGGCATATCAGGGGTGCCGCTGATCTTTTTGCGAACCCGCGCGTGACGAATCACGCGAACCTCATTACGGTCACGCTTTTTGAACATTCTGCAGTCACTCCTTACTTCTTACCGGTCTTGCCTTCCTTGCGGCGGATGTGCTCATCAGTGTACTTAATGCCCTTGCCCAGGTAGGGTTCAGGCTTACGGATTGCACGGATGTCTGCTGCAAGGTTGCCCACCTGCTGCTTGGAGATACCCTTCACCACAATGCTGTTGGGGTTGGGGGTCTCGAAGCTGATGTTTTCGGGGGCATCAAGGATCACAGGGTGAGAGAAGCCGATGTTGATGGTCAGCTTCTTGCCGTTTGCTTCTGCAGCGGCACGATAGCCGGTACCAACCAGCTCCAGGGACTTAGAGAAGCCCTCGGTCACGCCGACAACCATGTTGTGCAGCAGTGCACGATACAGGCCATGCATGGCCTTGTGGGGCTTAGAATCGGTGGGGCGCTCGAGGGTAACAACGTTGCCCTCCTGCTTCACGGTGATGGCGCTGTTCACCTGCTGGGTCAAGGTGCCCTTGGGGCCCTTCACCGTCACCAGGTTGTCGTCACCGACCGTAACCGTCACGCCCGCGGGGACATGAATCGGAAGTCTTCCGATACGAGACATATTCGCACCTCCATTGACGTGTCGGTTTTTACCAGATGTAAGCCAGCACTTCACCGCCGATGGCGTTCTTGCGGGCTTCCTTGTCCGTCATCAGACCCTTGCTGGTGCTGACGATGGCGATACCCAGACCACCGAGGACCTTCGGCAGTTCCTCGCAGCGGGCATACACACGCAAGCCGGGCTTGCTGATGCGCTTCAGACCATTGATAACGGGGGTCTGCTTACCGTTGACGTACTTCAGGGTGATCTTGAGAGAGCCCTGCAGACCGTCGTCCACATAGTCAACAGCCTTGATATAGCCTTCATTCAGCAGGATCTTGGCGATGGCTTTCTTCGTATTGCTTGCAGGCATCGTCACAGCATCATGCTTGGCGACCTGGGCATTGCGGATCCGGGTGAGCATATCGCCGATGGGATCACTAATAACCATGGTTTAACCTCCTTCCGTTCTTCTCCGCTTACCAGCTGGCCTTGCGGACACCGGGGATTTGGCCCTTATAGGCCAGCTCTCTGAAGCAGATACGGCACACGCCATACTTACGCAGCACGGAGTGCGGACGACCGCACAGACGGCAACGGGTGTAAGCGCGAGTGGAGAACTTGGGAGTCCTCGACTGCTTGAGTTTCATGCTCAGCTTAGCCACTTTGTTTTTCCTCCTTCAATTACGCCTGTGCGAAGGGCATGCCCAGCAGGCGCAGCAGCTCCATGCACTCCTCATCGGTCTTTGCGGTGGTCACGAAAATCATTTCCATGCCACGAATCTTTTCGACCTTGTCGTACTCGATTTCAGGGAAGAGCAGCTGCTCGCGGATACCCAGGGCGTAATTGCCGCGGCCGTCGAAGGCCTTGGTGCTCACACCGCGGAAGTCACGCACACGAGGAAGCGCAACGTTCACG
>CAVBFK010000253.1:0-3553 GCA_963594395.1 Lachnospiraceae bacterium | reverse complement strand
GCGCTCCTGTATTACCAGGCCGCCTTCCCCGAAAGCGAATTTTTGGTCTGTCCTGCTCACCGTCCCGGACGCAGCCGTGACGACTGGTATCTCACCGAGCGCGGACGGAAGCGGATTCTTGGGGAAGTCGCCCGCTGCGGCGCGCAGGTCGGCGAGGTACTGGGAGACTTCATCAACGCGGAGATGCTCCGCGCTTCCGGGGAGGAGCGTCCATGACCACATCAAGCCCCCACGATGGACACCGCAAGCGGATGCGGGAACGTTTCCGCCGGGAGGGTCTGGAGAACTTTGCCCCTCACGAGGTGCTGGAGCTGGTGCTGTTTTACGGCCGGGCACGAGGGGATGTCAATCCCACTGCCCACGCCCTGCTGGATCAGTTCGGCAGTTTGAAAGGCGTGCTGGAAGCCAAACCGGAACAGCTTATGACCGTTCCCGGCGTGGGTGAAGAGTCTGCCACGCTTCTTTCCTTACTATTGCCCCTATGGCGCCGATACGGTGCCTGCGCGGCCGAGGAGAGCAAGCGCATTGAGAACCGCCGTCAGGCGCAAGCGTACTGCGAAGCGCTCATGGCCGGCATGCGCAGTGAGCGGCTCTATGTCATCTGCCTCAGCACCGACGATGTGCTTCTGGGATGCCGCATGGTTTCCGAGGGGACGCTGGGCGAGGTGCAGGCTTACCCGCGAACCGTGGTGCAAATCGTGCTGGATCTCAATGCGGCAAAGGTCATCCTCTGCCACAATCATCCCGGCGGCGTTCCCGAGCCGTCTCAGGCGGATATTGAAACCACCCTGCTGTTGCAGGATCTGCTGTCGCCCCTGGGCATCCTGCTGCTGGATCACATTGTGGTTGCCGATGCGGGGAGCTACAGCATGATGATGCACGGCGACCTGGACAAGCGTTCTGCGCCCGTCAAGCCATCGATCCCCCATAAGGCGGTGCGGAAGCATAAGGAGGACAAGCCTTGATTCGGAAACTGCTCAAAATCTTCCTCATTTTTGTGATTGCCGGCGTGCTCTGCTACGGCGGGCTCATTGCCATGATCTGCATCAAGGAAGCCAACGTGCCGGAGCTGAAGGATTACGACGCCATTGTGATCCTCGGCGCGCAGGTCAAGGCAGACGGCACGCCTTCGGTTCAGCTTCAGTGGCGAATGGACACCGCCTATGAGCTGTGGCAGGAACATCCCTGCCTGATTGTTACCTGCGGCGCCCAGGGCAGTGACGAGCCCGCCCCCGAAGGCGAGGTCATGCGGGATTATCTGCTGGAGAAGGGCGTTCCCGAGGATCAGATTCTCGTAGACAGCACTTCTGTGAACACGAAGCAGAATCTGCAAAACGCCGCCGAACTGCTGAAGGGCACCGGCACCGAGAAGATTGCCATCGTCACCAGCGACTATCACCTGCCCCGTGCCATGGCCCTGGCAGAAGACATGGGACTCACTGCCACCGGCAAAGGAAGCCCCACCAAGGCCGAATACTGGCTGAAGAACCACGCCCGCGAGGCGCTCAGCTGGGTGAAGTACTGGTATGAGAAGTATTGCAAGTAAGTCATGCCTGCGCTCCTCCACCCTATCTCTATTTTAGAAAGAGGCCATCATGCAACCTACACAGGTTTTGAACCGTTTTGCCGCTTGCGGCATTCCCTGCGACGAAGCGCTCGCCGCGCGCATCACCCGATATCATGAACTTCTGCTGGACTGGAACACCCGCATGGATCTTACCAACGTAACGGACGAAGACGAAATGCTGGATCGGCATTATGTGGACAGCCTCATGGTGCTAACCATGCCCCAGCTTCTTCCCACCGACGGCAAGGTCATCGATGTGGGCACCGGTGCCGGTCTTCCCGGCATGGTGCTGGCGCTGGCCTGCCCGCATCTGTCCTTCACCCTGATGGACGCCCAGCAGAAGCGGCTGAACTTCCTGCAGGCCGTAATCGACGATCTTCATCTGACCAACGTAACCCTGCTTCACAGCCGTGCTGAAGATGCAGGACATCAGGCCGCTTACAGGGAGCAGTTTGACCTGGCCATTGCCCGCGCCGTCGCGCCCTTGAGCGTGCTGGCGGAGTACCTTCTCCCCATGGTGAAGGTCGGCGGCAGTGCCCTGTGCTGGAAAGGTCCCGCCCTGCTGGACGAAATGGAGGACGGACGCCGCGCCGCTTTCCTGGTTGGCGGCAAGGTTTCCGACCCCATCCCCTGCCCCATTCCCGGCCGGGATTGGCAGCACCTGCTGCTCCCCATGAGCAAGGTCATGCACACGGCCAAGATGTACCCGCGGAAAGCCGGCACGCCCAGCAAAAAGCCGCTGGGCACCAAGCAGGAAGGAGGACTCAAATGCGCATCAAGCAAATGATCGTTATGCGCCGTGACCTGCACATGCGGAAAGGAAAGATCGCCGCACAGGCCGGCCATGCCTGCGTAAACGCCGTGCTGGAGGCTCTTGCCCGCGACGGTGCGTCTGCCCTGCACGTGGATGATGGCATGATTCACATGGGCGAAGGCACCGTGCTGAACGACTGGTTCGCCCAGGGTGAAGCCAAGGTTTGCGTGTATGTAGACAGTGAAGAAGCCCTGCTGGACATTCACAAAAAGGCGCTGGAGACAGGCATTCTGTCCGTGCTGATTCAGGACAGCGGCCTGACGGAATTTCACGGAGAACCCACGTACACCTGCCTCGCCTTTGAACCCTGTGAGGCAGACAAGGTAGATCCCTTGACGGGAAATCTGCCGTTATTTTAACCATTCCAGAAGGAGGAAGAAGCCATGGAACAGACGCTGCAAGACATTAAAACCCGGCGCAGTTGCAGAAACTACAAGCCCGACATGATCCCTCACGATGTGCTGGAAAAGATCGTGGAAGCAGGCACTTGGGCCGCCAACGGCATGGGAAAGCAATCGCCCATGATTCTCGTCGTAACGGACAAGGCGCTCCGCGACCGTCTTTCCCGCATGAATGCGGCGGTGATGGGCGCGAACAAGGATCCTTTTTACGGTGCCCCCGTCGTGCTGGTAGTGCTGGCTGACAAGAACGTTCCTACCCACGTGTATGACGGCAGTCTGGTCATGGGCAATCTTATGCTGGCCGCACACGCCGAAGGCATCGGCAGTTGCTGGATTCACCGCGCCAAGGAGGAATTTGACTCCGAAGAAGGCAAGGCCATTCTGAAGGAGCTGGGCATTGAAGGCGACTGGGAAGGCATCGGGCACTGCGTTCTGGGCTACGCTGCCGCGGAACCTGCCGCACCGAAGCCTCGTAAGGAAAACTACGTTGTGTGGGACTAATGACAAAAGGGGCGGTGGAAGACCGCCCCTTTGCTATATAATCTTGACCTATCTTCTTCGATGATTTTTTGTGAAAGGAGCACCCCGCCATGACCCGTCGTGAACTGGTTTCCGAGCTTCAATCGCTTCTTGACAAGCTATCTGCCAGCAAGTTTCCTCAGCTGTACGCCTACCTCACCGATGTGACGAGTGAAGATGATGATGCGCCTGACCCGTTTGAAGTGGCGCATCAGATGCTGAAGTGTGACCAACCGGCGCCCTTCCCCAAGG
>CAVBFK010000252.1:0-6841 GCA_963594395.1 Lachnospiraceae bacterium | reverse complement strand
CTCCCGCACCCACCCCGAAAACCACAGTAGGAATATCTGTTATTCATTCATCTCCGATGTTATCCTTCAGTGTAAAAAGAAGGGACTGCGTGTCTATGGCATGCAGTCCCTCTCTTTGTTTCATGCTTGATTAATACTTTCCGCGCTCGCTATAGTCCTCCTCGAGCTTTTCCTTCCATTCACGACCCATGCGGCCGCGAGGTGCGCTCCGCATATAAGTAATGGCGTCGCTTACCGTGCAGTATTCCAGCTCCGTGCCCCTGGCATCAGCGCAGTAATTCGTTGCCCGATCCTCATCAATGCCGAAGCGGCGCGCAGTTTCCACTGCATCGATGTTGGCGCCCAGGAAGAGAAACTCCCAGCCGTACTTATTCTTCTGGCGTTCGATCATCTGCCGAACATGATCCGCGGAATACTGCCGGCTGGCATTCTCCATGCCATCGGTGGTGATCACAAAGATGGTGTGCTCCGGCACATCCTCCTCGCGAGCGTACTTATGGATGTTGCCGATATGATGGATGGCGCCGCCGATGGCATCGATCAAGGCAGTCATGCCCCGAGGCACGTACTCGTTTTCCGTCAGAAGCGGAACCTTCTGCACGTCTACCCGGTCATGGATGACGGCCGTTTCATGGTCAAAGAGCACGGTGGAGACCAGTGCTTCGCCGTCTTCCTTCTTCTGCTTTTCCAGCATGGCGTTAAAGCCACCGATGGTGTCCTTCTCCAGTCCCCGCATGGACCCGCTACGATCCAGAATAAAGACCAATTCCGTCAAGCCCTTTTTCATACGCTGATCCCTCCCATATGTTTTTCCCTTTCGGGCAAGATCAGTATAGACTTTTCTCCTCGCCAAAAGGTCGCACGGAAAGCGACATTGCTAGGTGGCTTCGCCCCATAAAGCAAGGGGCGCACGTTTTTTCCAATGTTGCCCAGTGGGTGAGCTTCTGGTCATTGCCAGCCTCGCTTTTCTGTGCTAAGATAGCATCAGAAAGCTCTGCAAGGAGGAATCCCCATTGAAGAAAGCTCTCAAAATCATCGGTTGCGTACTGTTGGCCGTGGTGATTCTTGTCGGCGGTTTCATCGGTTATTTGACCCTGACGGAATTCAACCCCGCCGCCACAGAAAATGCATCTGTCACCAATGGACAGAACGACACGCTTCACGTAGGCGACAGTCTTCACATCATGACCTTCAACACAGGTTATGCCGGGCTGGACAGCTCCCAGGACTTCTTTATGGACGGCGGCAGCAAGGTCAATCCCGAAGGCGGCACCGAGCAGGTGAAGAGCAACATGGCCGCCATTCTGGAGACCATTCAGTCCGAGAATGCGCAGATTGTGCTTCTGCAAGAGGTGGATGAGGATTCCGCCCGCTCCGGGTACATCAATCAGGTAGCATACTACCAGTCCAACACCGCGATGACCTCCGCCTTCGCAATCAACTACCAGTGCAGTTTTGTCCCCTATCCCATTCCGCCCATCGGCAAGGTGCAGAGCGGTATCATGACGCTTTCTGCCTATCAGCCCACCGAGGCCACCCGTGAGAGTCTCCCATGCCCCTTCTCCTGGCCCGTCCGCGTTGCCAATCTGAAGCGCTGCCTGCTGGTGGAGCGCTTCCCCGTGGCCGATTCGGACAAGGAGCTGGTGGTCGTCAACCTTCACTTGGAAGCCTTTGACGACGGCGAAGGCAAGGCCGCCCAGACCCAGCAGCTCTACAGCTTCCTCAAGAGCGAGTATGACAAGGGCAACTATGTCATTGCCGGCGGTGACTTTAACCAAACCTTCAGCACAGCCGCAAGCATCGGCGGAAGCTGGGAAGGCAAGTGGACCCCCGCCAACCTGGATGAGGACAGCATCCCCGAGGGCATTTCCCTGGCAGTTGATCCGACACTGCCCACCTGCCGCTCCCTGGATCAGGTCTACACCGGCGACCGGGAAAATCACGTCTTCTACATCATCGACGGTTTCCTCGTATCGGATAACGTGCAGGTAGACGAGATTCATACCCTGGATCTGGACTTTGCCGCCTCGGATCATAACCCCGTGGTGATGCAGGTTACGCTGGGGGAATAAGACCCTATACAAATGCAAAGGGGAGTAGCCACTTCGCCATGGCCGCTCCCCTCTTTTCTATGTTCTATTTCAGAAGTGCACCGACGCGTATGCCAGTCCGCGCTCATTCAGGAGCTTCAGCAGCTTCAGGCGGTCGTTGAACCGCTCGGCACCCAGGGCGATTTCGCACGCCGTGGGATGGTTCGCCATCACTTCCCAGCGGGCTTCGCTTTCCGGGGAGGCGCTGTGCGGGCCGGTGGAACCCATGGCACGGAAGCGGGCAATCATCTCCTGAGACATGCATCCGTTGCACACGTAGCCGCCCAGAATCACGTTCTTGTCCTTCAGCAGTTCAACGCCGCTGACAATGCTCTGATGGCCGTGGGTGGAATCTGCCCAATAGGCCAGGGTGCTGAATACGCCCACGGTCTTGCCTTCGACCTTCTCCATAAAGGCCTTCATCTGGGCGTTGGGGCCGCCCTTATCCACCCAGTAGCCCAGCAGAATCACATCGCCGTCCAGCACGGGTTCGCCGTCTGCCAGATTGTGCAGGGACTTTTCTTCCACTTCCAGAGCGTTGTAGATGCCTTCCGCCAGGCGGCGGGTGCAACCGGAAATACTGGTGTAAACAACCTGTACTTTCATTTTCACTCTCTCCTTTATTTCAGCGTATTGAGATACGCTTCAACGGTTTCCAGGATGAAATCCGCACCGCGGGGACCCATGAGGGGCATATGGGCGGCAATCTGCGCGCCGTCTACCAGGGGCATACTGGCCCGCAGATAGGTGTTGTCTTCGGCCAGGAGGCGCTTGTTCACGTCATCTGCCAGCACCAAGGTATGATGCAGGGACTTCATGATCTCCATGCGATCCTTTTCTTCCGGCAGATGCTTCATGTCCTCTGCCGGTGCTTCGTACAGGCGCAGGCTGTGGCGGCTGATTTTCTCCTTCACCGGGAAGCCGATTTCTCCCATAAAGCTTGCCAAGCCTTCCACCACGGGTGCATCACTGAAGATGGCCACCTGGGGCTTGTATTCCTTCAGCATCATGCCGTACATGCGGTACTGAGAAACCTCCATGGCACGTTTCTTCAGCTCCATGCGAAGCTTCGGCGCAACGGTTCTGCCCAGCTTCTCCCCCACCTTTTCCAGCCAGGCAAGGGTGCCTGCGTAGCCGTAGGGTGCTCCCTGCAGGAAAGGCGTGCCGCACTTGCTCTCCATGATCTTGGCGGCAGGCAGGGCTTCTTCCCGCAGGACAAGATTCAGCTCGGCGCTGCCCGCATCGGCGATTTCCTTCACGCCGGTATCCATGCACAGGCAGGCGTTCATCTCCATACCGAAGGCTTCCTGCATCAGACGCCGAATTTCATAGACATCGCTCTTCATGCGATAGCATCCGGCGGACGCACCCAAGATATTGTACGTGCCGCTCTTTTTTTCATGATTTTCTTCGACAATTTCCTGCGCCAGCAGGCGGTAGGCTTCGCGGATGCCCACGCTGTAATCACCGCGGAATCCGCCTTGCTCAAAGGCAATCAGCCGTGCCTTGACCCGCTCCTGCATATAGGCGCATACGCCCTTCAGGTCGGTACCGATGACGGCAGAAATAGAGGACGCCACCACAAAGATCACCTGCGGATGGAAGGATTCATCCACCTCCACCAGCGCCTTCTCCAGGCGGCTGACATCGCCCATAACCACATCATCTTCACTCATATGGGTGGTGAAGAGACGGTTTTGCTGATCCACGCCCAGTTCGCCGTACAGGCTCATGCTGAAATGTGTGGTGCCGGCAGGGCCGTATTCCAGGATCACACTGTCCTCCACGGTGAGAAGACTCCACAGAATGCCCATACGATCCGAGGGCGTAGGCAAATAACGGACAAGACCCATCAGGCTACGCCTCCTTTTCTGATTTCCCGGCACTCCCGCGTCGCATTCAGCAGTGCTTTCACTGCAAAGCCAGTGACTTCAAAGCCCAGCAGGCTGTTGGCACCGTCCGTGCGAACCATGGCAATGCCCTTCTGCCGCAGACGGTTGGCGTACTCGTGCCCCAAATACAGCATGGGATGCAGTTCGTCATACACATACTGCAAGGGCGCAATGTTGGCCGTTTTGGTAATGTAGGGATCGCACTTTTCCAGAATGGCGGCCTTGTTCTCCGCATCGGCGACGGTGATGGCCGAGGTTTGAATCACCTGAGGAACCATGCCCAGGCTGACCATAAAGTGATTGAATTCAAAGGTGCGGAAAGGCGTGTTGCCGTAGATGTAGGTCACGCCGCTCAGCTCCTGCATGGCTTGCTGTTTGGCCTCCACGGCCTTGGCTTTCAGTGACTTCAATTCTTCGGGCAGAGGAAGCTCCAGCGCCTCGAACAGCTTCTTGTAGCAGGCATCAATCTGCTCCGGATCCGCAAAGCGATCGAAAAACACATACGGAATGCCGAATTTCTCTTTCATCTTCTTTGCCAGCGGCAGGGCAATCTCATTCACCACAATGTTTGCCTTGGCGGCGGCGCCTTCGCGGATATCATCCACGGTGCATCCGCAGGGCAGTTGCAGACCAATCTTCACCCCTGCCCGCTGGAGGACGCCGCTTAGCTCCGTATCTGCAAAACTTCCCATGCGCTGACCCAGCAGATTCACCCGCCCGTCGCAAGGTTTCTTTTCCATAAGGGCAAAGCATGCGGTGATGGTGCGCTCCAGACCCGGCAGATGGTTTTCACACTTGAAATGCTCTGTATGCACCGCCATCACGGGAATGTTGTATTTCTTCGTCAAGGCTTCCGCGGCGGCATCCATATCATCGCCGATGATTTCCACCACACATGTGGTCACGAGGAACACGGCCTGGGGCTTGTATTCCTCCATGACTTCGCCAAAGGCGGCCTCCACTTTCTTCAGGCAACCAAAGGTGACATCATGGCCATCCAGCACCACGGAAACGCAGCGTCCGCCCAGGCCGCCGAACTCCTCCGAGTGAATGGTCATGTGCTTGGTGTAATAGGCGCACTCATCCGTGCCGATAATCATGATCAGGCTGTTTTTGATGCCCCGCACAGCCATGGCGGCACCCATCAAGGGGCAATGGGTTCCGGGGAACATGGCATTGGACAGGGGCGCGACCTGCTTCATGCTTTCTACTTGACTGAGCGGCTTCATCCGCCCGATCAGTTCTTTTCCATCCATACAGTCATGTGTTCCTTTCTGGCAGATTCCTTCAACCATCAGGAAATTTCCCGATAGGCAATCAGGGGCTTTTCCCTTCCGGGAATGGTCAGGATATCGCAGTCCACGTCATACACTTCCCGCATCATGCGGGGATTGATCACGTCTTCCGGCCGTCCTTCGTCGTACTTCTGGCCATTCTTGATGACCACCACCCAGTCGCTGACCTCCATGGCATGGCTTAGGTCGTGAAGCACCATCACCACACCAATGCCGCTTTCGCGGTTCAGCTTTTTCACCAGCCGCATCATTTCCTGCTGATGGGAGATATCCAGGTAGGTGGTAGGCTCATCCAGGAAGAGAATCTCGGGCTGCTGGGTCAATACGGTGGCGATCCACACCCGCTGGCTTTCGCCGCCGGAGCATTCATGAATGGACTTTTCCCGCAAGTCCCACACGCCGGTGGACTGCATGGCCCAGTCGATGATCTTTTGATCCTCATCGTTGCACTGCTCATACCACTTCTGATAGGGCATGCGGCCGTAGCTCACCAGCTCTTTCACCTTGAAATCCGGCGGAGCGGAATGGATCTGCGGAAGAACGCCGATGTTCCGTGCCAGCTCCTTGGTGGAAAAATCTTTCAGGTTGCGGGCATCCACACACACGGTACCCTTGCGGTAGTTGAGCAGACGCGTCAGTGCCTTCAGCACGGTGGATTTGCCGGAGCCGTTGGGGCCGATGATGGTAGTAATCTTCCCCTTTTCCACGCGAATGTTCATATCCTTGACTGCCAGGTAATCACCATAGGCAATCTCCATGTTTTCCGCTTTAATTTCCACTGACTTTTCCCTTCTTTCTCAGCATGTAGAGGAAGAACGGTCCGCCCGTGACGGACATCACAATGCCCACGGGGATTTCCATTCCGGGGACAATGGTGCGGCCCACGGTATCTGCCGCCAGCAGAACCACCGCACCCAAAAGGACGCTGGTAGGGAGCATGGCCTTATAATCCGAGCCCACCAGAAGTCTTGCAATATGGGGCACCACCAGGCCGACAAAGCCGATCATGCCTGCCACAGACACGGTTGCCGCCGCCAGGAAGGCGGACACGGCTGACAGGAACAGGCGGCTGGCGTTTACGTTCACGCCCAGGGACTTTGCCATTTCATCGCCGAGTTGCAGGGTATTGGCGCTCTTGATGCACATAAAGGACAGCACCAAGCCGATGCCGGCATACACAGCCAGGATCCGCACCTGCGACCAGGAACGTCCGGAAAGGCTGCCGTTCATAAAGGCCAAGACACCCTGCAGGCTGTCGGAATACAATAGCTGCAGCAGGGAGTTATATGCGCTGAGCACCGTATTGATGGCCACGCCGGAGAGGATAATGCGAACCGGGTCAATGCCGCCCTTCCAGGCCATGGTATAAATCAGGGCACAGGCAAGGGCCGCACCGCCAAAGGCAAACAAAGGAACCGAGTTCGTAAGGGACGGGCACAGGAGCAGAATCGTTGTTGCCGCCGTACCGGCACCGGCCGATACGCCAATGGTGCCGGGATCTGCCAGAGGGTTCCGCATCACGGACTGCAAAAGAGCGCCGGAGGCAGACAGGGACGCACCAATC
>CAVBFK010000251.1:0-2017 GCA_963594395.1 Lachnospiraceae bacterium | reverse complement strand
TGCACTCTTTATAATGTTGACTTGTATCGCAACTAAAAAGATACGGAAGTTAACTCCTTCAAAGGAAAGGACCGCCCGAAGGGCGCAGGGGTAACCGCAGACTTCGTCTGTTTTATTAGCCCTTTGGTCGCGACCCAGAGCGAAATCTCCTTGTCAGATAGCAAAGTCGTTGCATGAAAAAACTTTGCAATGCATTTTGACTGAAACAAAAAGGACGCTTCCTTTCAAAGGAACCGCCTCCAAACATCAACACCAATAAGAGAAGAGGAACGCCGAAATTGACGTTCCTCTTCTCTTCATTATTGCTTTTCTTTCCTTGCCTTCTCCAGCACCTTATTATAAGGCATCAGCATGCCCTCGGTCATGGCGGAGCCCATCTTGGCCTTGAGCTTTTTGCTGGACATCATGGCGCCGACGGCGTACATGGCCAGCATCTTCGGCCACTGCTTCTGGGGGAAGTCGTACTGCCCGTGGGATTTGTAGAACTTGTGGTCGGCGCGCATCATGCCCTGCATCAGCCAGATCAGGTCGCGGAACACCTTCATGCCGCCGATGCCGTAGAAGTTCTGCGGCGGCAGATACTTGGTTTCCATGCCGTACACCAGCTTGGCGCACAGGCGGTCAATAGCGGCGTCGGTGTCCTTGGCGTCGGTGGCCATGCCGGCAAGATAGTTGTGCCCCACCTGCGCCCGGGCTTCCAGAATGGTGCGCAGATTCTCCTCGCGATCCAGGTCGCCGCAGATCAGGTAGCCCGTGCTCATGCCGATGGTCACCGTGCGGTGGCCGTTGCAGAACTGCCGGTCGTCGTACATCTTGAACCGGGCACCCATGGAGTGGTCGTGCACGGTAAAGGCGTACACAATGGCGTCGGCGGTCTGAATCTGCTGGCGCAGATATTCGTCAAAGCCGTCCTTGTAGATGCATTTGCCGGAAACAGCGCAGTTGAAGCAGCTCAGGCATCCGCCCTGGAAGGGGTACTCGCGGATGTTGACCACCCGCGTCTGACGCGGCAAAACCGCGCGGAAGCGGTCGATCATCCCCTGCAAGGCCGTGTCGCCTTCCTGCAGATCTGCCACAATGACCACATCGCCGGTCTTTTCGCCGTCCGATGCGGCGGGAACCGTCGCAGGATGGGACTCGTAGGTGTACGGGCACGCCGTGGGCTCTTCGTAGATGTCGTGCTCCACGGAGAAGAGGAAGAAGCGGAAGAAATCCTCGGCTTCCTTCTGACCCTTTTCGGTGGGCAGATCTTCCATGTCGGCAGATAGCCCGGGGATAAACTTCAGCCCCAGGTCGCCGCAGTTATCCTGAATATACCGATGGGCGGTGATGTCGTAAAAATGCTTGGAGGTGGTGATTTGGGAGGCGTATTTCCCGGCGAGATGGGCGCCGCTGGATTTCAGAAGCTCAATGAACCGCTGCAGCTGGCACGGCGCGATGAAGGTGTACACCGGGTAGGAAAAGAGCAGAACATCTGCCTTTTCGATGGCCTCCAAGGCAGGGGTGAAGTCCTTTTCGAGGGACTTGATTTTCTGCCCTGCGTGCAGCACGGTGAAGTGATGCTCCGGGTGGAGGATTTCGAGATAATTGACCGTTTGCAAAGTGATGGAGTTCTTCCCTTTGGGGCTACCGTTGATAACAAGTATTTCCATAAGTCACCTCCGCATTTCCATGTAAAGTATTGTCGCACGAAAAGGAAGGAAAAGCAAGAGTTACTTTAGAGAAATTATTGATTCATAATGAAAAAAATCTGCAAAGGCATAAGATTATCGTATGGAACAAGCGAGTTTATCCCTTTGTTCCAGGGGCTTTGCGGTCGCCCCTGGACCCTTCGCATGCACTGCCAATAATCTTGATTTACTATGTTTATTCCAGAGGGCTTTCCGGTCGCCCTCTGGACTCCTTCGGAAGTCTTCTCCGATGAAGTTGAACTGTTATGAAACTAAAAGCAAGTAACTGATGAAGACTTCTCAAAAGGAGTGCACCGAAGGTTTCCAAAGGGCGACCGGAAAGCCCT
>CAVBFK010000250.1:0-3416 GCA_963594395.1 Lachnospiraceae bacterium | reverse complement strand
GGCGTTTATCCGTCAGGCAACGGCCGCCGGCATCCATGTGTCCATCGGCCATACCGATGCGACGGCGGAGCAGGTACACCATGCGGCGGATTGGGGAAGCGATCATGTGACCCATACCTTCAACGCACAGTCGCCTTTGCATCACCGCAAGCCCGGCGTGCCCGGTGCGGCGCTGATTGATGACCGTCTGTATTGCGAGATGATCTGCGATGGCGTGCATCTGCATCCCGATGTCATTCGGTTGCTTGTCCGCGCCAAAGGTGCCTCGAAGGCCGTTATGATTACCGATGCCATGGAGGCGGCCGGCATGCCCGATGGCCAATACGAGTTGGGCGGCCAAAAGGTCTTCGTGAAGGGAGCAGAAGCTCGCCTGGAAAATGGGACGCTGGCCGGCTCTGTGCTCACGATGCCCCGTGCATTGCAGAACATGATCTGCCGTTTCGGCATTCCTGCAGAAGATGCCGTCCGTATGTGCACAAGAACTCCTGCAGAGTCCATTGGGGAAGACAAGGCTGGCCGCATTGCGGTGGGCAGTCCTGCAACCCTTACCCTGTGGGACGCACACTGGCAGGAAATGCAGGTCATCACGCAGGATGCGGAATGAAGAAAAAGTATACAAAAAGGGGAGAAGCCACGCTATAAAGTGGTTTCTCCCCTTTTACGATAACCCTATTTTATTGGCATCCGCCGCAGTGGAGCTTGGCTTTGATGCTGGGGCAGGAAGCGCAGCCGCCAATGCCCGTTTCGCGCAAGGACGGAGGCAGAGCGTCACCGACTTCCTTCATGGCAACAATCACTTCATCGGGAACAATGGGGCACTGAATGCCGCTCAAGGCCATGTCTGCCGCGGTAAAGGCAACGCCGGAGGAACCGACATTGCGGTAAACGCAGGGAACCTCCACCAGACCGCCTACAGGGTCGCAGACTAGTCCCAAAAGATTCATGAGCGCAAAGGCCGCGGCATCGGCACATTGCTGAGCTGTGCCGCCTTCCATACTGCAAAGGGCGGCCGCTGTCATGGCGGCGGCGGAACCGCACTCTGCCTGGCATCCGCCTTCTGCACCGGAAATGCTTGCTTGGGTCACAATGGCTTCTGCCACGGCGGCGGCCACAAAGAGGGCGTCAACGGCCTGTTCTTCGGTTTTGCCGCGCTCCTCCATCATGGCGAGGATTGCACCGGGGAGAATTCCGCATGCGCCGGCGGTGGGTGCGGCCACAATCTTGCCCATGCTGGCATTGCATTCAGCGGTGGCCAATGCGTAAGCTTCTGCTTTTCCGAGAAGCCCGCCGCACAGGGAACGCCCGCTGTCCAGCCACCGCTTTAACAGGGGTGCTTGGCCGCCCGTCAGGCCGGAAACGGACTTCGTGCCGGATTGCAAGCCTTCCTTGACGGCGTCCTGCATGGCATGCAAATGGAGCCGCATATGCTCCCGAACATCTGCTTCGGGTACGCCGCTTTCCTGAGACTGGGCATGAATTGCCGCCTGCGCCAATCCGCAGGATGCAGACAAGGTGACCCACTCGGCAAGGGTATAATTCATTATGCTTCACGCCCTTTCAGAAATTGCGCACTTTGCACATCAGGCAGACTGCGAATCGCAGTCATAATCGGCGCTTCGGGTGCCTGATCCAGCTCCAGCACCATCATGGCGTCTGCGCCGGCTTTGGTGCGGTACACCTGCATGGTGGCAATGTTGACCCGCTCCTGTGCCAGGCAGGAGGTCACGGCGGCAATCATGCCGGGGGCATCGGTGTGATGAATAATCAGCGTGTTTTCTTTGCCTGTAAAGCCTACACGCATGCCGTCCAGCCGCTGAATCTCAATAAGACCGCCGCCTACCGAGGCTGCCTCCAGGGTCAGACGTCTGCCCGTCACACCTGTCAAGATGAGACGCACTGTGTTCGGATGAGCGCCGCGGATAGAAACGGGCGAGAAATGGAGTTTCATGCCTTTTCCCTGGGCAAGCGCCAACGAATTGCGAATATTGACGTCATCAACGCTCATTCCCATCAGTCCGCCCACAATGGCGCGGTCGGTTCCGTGTCCTTGGTAAGTGGCGGCAAAAGAGCCGTGAAAGCCGATATCTGCCTCTGCAACGTCTTCATCCAGGAGCATTCTGGCGGTGAGGCCGATGCGCGCCGCACCTGCGGTATGGGAACTGCTGGGCCCAATCATAATCGGCCCAATAAGGTCAAAAAGGTCCATCAGGGATCCTTCCTTTCCGGATCATTGGCTACGGTTCATTGTACCGCGGAAAGCCGCAGAATGCAACATCATCCCACCATTTGGCGCTTGACAGAGGTAACGCTTTTGTGTTTCCGAGTATTGCGCCAAGGTGCTCCGCGTGGTAAAATATATCCTGGTATTTTATGAACACAAGGAGCAACGCATGGAAGCAAGGATTAAGCTGGAGAACGTTTCCTATACCTATGAGGAAGCCACGGAGCCTGCGCTCAAAAACGTTTCTCTTCAGATTATGCCGGGGGAATTTGTGGCAGTCCTCGGCCATAACGGCTCGGGTAAATCAACCCTGGCCAAGCTGCTCAATGCTCTGTATATCCCCACGGAAGGCACGGTTACCGTTTGCGGTATGGATACGAAGGATGAGGAGAACACCCTTGCGGTGCGTCAGCGCGCGGGCATGATCTTCCAAAACCCTGATAACCAGATTGTGTCCTCCATCGTGAAGGAAGACGTGGCGTTTGGCCTGGAGAATATGGGCATCCCCACGGAAGAAATGCTCCCGAGGATTGAATCTGCCCTGGCTGCCGTGCATATGAACGAGTTCGCGGATAAAGCCCCGCATATGCTTTCCGGCGGACAGAAGCAGCGCATTGCCATTGCTGGCGTGCTGGCCATGGAACCGGATGTGATCATTGCCGATGAATCCACCGCTATGCTGGATCCTTCCGGCCGCCAGGAAGTGCTGGAAACCGTCCATCGCCTGAATCGCCAGAAGGGCATCACGGTGGTGTGGATTACGCACTTTATGGAGGAAGCCGCACAGGCAGACCGCGTGGTGGTTGTGTCGGATGGGCAAGTGGTGAAGGAAGGCAAGCCGCAGGATGTGTTCGAGGAAATCGACACCATGCGTCAGCTTCACCTGGATGTACCCCATATGACGGAGCTTGCCCACCAGTTGCGGGAGGGCGGTATGCCCCTGCCGAAAGGCATCCTGACGGTGGAAGAAATGGCCGAGGAGGTTATGAAGCTGCTATGCCCATCGAAGTAAGAAACGTTACTCATACCTATAGCGCGGGCAGTGCTTTCCAGGCAACGGCCATTCGCAATGTGAATCTGACCATTGAAGACGGCGAGTTTATTGCAGTGATCGGCCACACGGGTTCCGGCAAATCGACCTTGGTGCAGCATCTGAACGGCCTGCTGAAGCCTACCGAAGGGCAGATTCTGGTAG
>CAVBFK010000249.1:0-2151 GCA_963594395.1 Lachnospiraceae bacterium | reverse complement strand
GGTCTGCTCCAGCATGGGCTCCTGGTCTTCGCCCACAGGCACCACTGTTGCGTGGAAGGCCGTAATGTCAGCTGCCTGGCTGATGGGATAGCAGAAGAAGCCCAGCGGGATGCTTGCCTCAAAGTTCTTCTGCTTGATTTCTGCCTTCACCGTGGGGTTACGCTGTACGCGGGACACGGTGACCAGATTCATATAGTAGAAAGTCAGCTCCGTCAGTTCCGGTACCATGGACTGGATAAAGATCGTCGACTTCTCCGGGTCAATGCCGCAAGCCAAGTAGTCCAGTGCCACCTGCATGATGTTCTGCCGAACCTTCTCGGGATACTCTGCGTTGTCCGTCAAAGCCTGAGCATCGGCAACCATGATGTAGATTTCATCGAAATTGCCCGTGTTCTGCAAGCGCACCCGCTCACGCAGAGAACCTACATAGTGGCCTACATGCAACCGTCCCGTAGGACGGTCACCCGTCAAAATAATCTGCTTCATCCTGTCCTAATCCTCCTTATGGCCTTACATGCTCAGCAGCATGCGGTCATTATCCATTTCTTTACCTTTCTTACCGCTATAGAGAGCCATCAGCTGTTCCACGCCCATGCCTTCGCGCTCTTTTGCATCAATGTCGAGGATAATCTCGCCGGCATCCAGCATAAGCGTACGGTTGCCTGTTTTGAGCGCCATATTCATGTTGTGGGTGATCATCATGGTGGGAATCTTCCGCTCCTCCACAATTTTCACGGTGATGGCCATGACCTTTTCTGCGGTGGCAGGGTCCAGGGCGGCCGTATGCTCATCCAACAGAAGCAACTGCGGCTTGGCAATGGTCGCCATCAGTAGGGTCATTGCCTGACGCTGACCGCCGGACAAAAGTCCCACTTTCATCTTCATGCGGTCTTCCAATCCCATGCCGAAGGCCGCCAGCTCGTCTCGAAAGAAAGCCATATCGGTCTTCCGCACGGCCTTGGCCAGCGGGAATCTCCGCTCTTGATTATACGCCAAGGACAGGTTTTCTTCAATAGTCAAATCCGGCGCCGTTCCCTTCATGGGATCCTGGAAGAGGATGCCGATTCGCCTTGCTCGGCGGAATTCCGGCAGATAGGTGATTTCGTCTCCGTCCAGCAGGATCTTACCGCTGTCTACCAGGAAGCTGCCCACGATGGCCCCAAAGAGGGTGGACTTGCCTGCACCATTGGAACCAAGAATGGTAATGAAATCGTTATCCTCCACCTTCAGAGACACATGGTTCAGGGCAGTATGCTCGTTGACCGTTCCCTTGCCGAAGGTTTTGCTTACATCACGAATTTCAAGCATGGCGCTTTCCCTCCCTGCGAACCTTCATCATGTGGATCTTCTCCTTCACCGTGGGGATGCACAGTGCAATGGCCACGATGGCCGCGCTGATGAGCTTGAGGAAATACGTCGGGAAGATGTTGGTCGACAGTGCCAGGGCGATAATCAAGCGATAGATCACTGAGCCAACCACGGCGCTGACCAGACCGACGGTCACACTCTTGCGTCCCAGAATCACCTCACCGATGATCACAGACGCCAGGCCAACCACCATGATACCCACGCCGCCGGAGATATCTGCATAGCCCTGATACTGGGCAATAATGCCGCCGCACAAAGCGATGCATCCGTTGCTGACCATCAAGCCGATATTGCGGATGCGCGCCGCATTGATGGAGGAAGAACGCACCATTGCTTCATTATTACCTGTTGCACGGATGCACAGTCC
Source organism: Lachnospiraceae bacterium (assembly GCA_963594395.1). Classification (GTDB taxonomy): domain Bacteria; phylum Bacillota; class Clostridia; order Christensenellales; family Aristaeellaceae; genus CAKUFA01. Next base: position 416 of record CAVBFK010000249.1, on the reverse strand, counting down.
CAAATGGGTGCGGAAGAACCACGCCAGCAGAACCAGCATCACTGCGACCAGCACCACGCCCACCAGAATACGCACAACATCCTTGCTGAACGGGAGTTGCTTGATCAGAATGCGGAAGATCGTCTGCTTATCCAGCAGGGTCACGTTGGCGCTGGCACCCATCACCGCCAGGTTTACGGTATACAGGCCGCTCATGGTCAGGATGCCTGCCAGAATCGGATGGATGCCCAGCCGCGTCTGCAGCACACCGGTCACCCAACCTGCCGCCATGCCTGCAATAAAGGCCAGCAGCAAGCCCAGGTAGGGATGTCCCGCCACGGTCATCATAGCCGATACGGCAACACCCAGGGTGAAGGAACCTTCTGCCGTAAGATCAGGGGTATTTAAGATGCGAAAGCTGATGTAGACGCCCATCG
>CAVBFK010000248.1:0-3259 GCA_963594395.1 Lachnospiraceae bacterium | reverse complement strand
AGGGGCACTGTTCCGAAACTTTCAAGTTTCAATACAAACCGATATTGCTCCGAAAAATAAAATGATGAAAGTTTCGGGCAAAGAGGAGAGCGCGAGAGGAGGAAAAACGCTTTTCAAAGCGGGTTTCCTCCTCTCGCAAAAATTATGCTTTTGCTGCCTGCGTGGGCGGGAAGCCCATGCGTTTTTTGTAGATGCGGCTGAAGTAGCAGGGATCCTTGTATCCCACCTGATGCGCGGCCTGGGCGACGCTGTAGTCTCCCGAGCGCAATAGCTCCGTGGCCACCTTCATGCGATAGTCAATCAGGTAATCAATGGGGCGAATCTGCTTGTACTTGAAGAAAAGATAGCTCACCCGCGCAGGCTTCTCATTCACCAAATCTGCCAAGGACTGCAGCGTCAGCGGCTTCGCGTAATGCACCGCAATGTAGTCCAGCAGGATGCTCATGATCTGGCTCTCGTTGTACGTGTCTTCCGGCTGAAAATCTGCAAAGATGTACTGAAAAAACTGTTCGGTCAGGCTTTCCAGCCGATACTGCTCCCGAATGCTGCTTTGGGGATTGATCTTCAAGATCTGCTCCAGCAGGGCAATCACGTCATCTGCCTGGTGCAGTTTGTGAGAAAACAGCAGGGGCTTCTCATTCTCGTAATACATGTTGATGTATCGGAAGTCTGCCTCTCCAATGGCCGAAATGGTCAGCGTCTTCCCCGGGCAGCCGTGAATGAACACGCCCCGCTTCGCCATAAAGGGCTCATGGTCAAAGGAAAACACCGCCTGCCCCGATACGGGAATGATCAGCGCGCTTTTCAGCGTGCGGTAACTGTTGCTCTCTCCGCTGCGAAGCACAAAACTGCGGAAGCCCACGGACGCAATCTTCCCCTGATTGTACTCCTGAAACAGTTCCTCCAGCGGGGACGGGCAGGCGGGGAGCGATGAATCCATCATGCGCAGACTCCTTTTCTCGTTAGCTTAGGCTAATATAGCACAACCCCTATCCACATGCAAGACGTTTTTCAGAAAGGGGCATACCCATGGATACCCTTCGCTTGTCTGATCACACGATTTACGTTCAATCTCCTGGGGCAGATGCAGGGGGAACGGCCTGCCCGGCCATCCTCCTGAATGACGGTGAGCTGATATTGCGTCACGGCCTGACGGCACAGCGCGCCTACCTCATCGGCATCGTTCCCAACGACCGCTTGAGCGAGTATACCCCTTGGCCGGAAAAAGCGCTCCGGATAGGCGCGCCTGATTTCGGCGGACAGCTGGAGGCGTATCATCACTGCCTGCGGGAAGAAATTCTGCCCGCCTTGCTGAAAGCCTATCCGCTGGATGCTCATCACTTGGCCTACGGCGGCTATTCCCTTGGAGGACTGGCGGCCGCCCTGAGCCTGTGGGATCCTCTGCCGATGCAAAGGGTGTTCTCCCTGTGCGGATCCTTCTGGTATCCGGGCGCGGCAGAATTCATGCAGACCCATCCGCCTAAGCAAAAGGGCGCGCGGGTTTTCCTGCTCAACGGCAGACGGGAAGGGGAAGGCCATCCCAATCGATTGCAGTTTGCCGCGGCCTACGCCCAGCAGGTTCATGCGCTTTTGCAGGATGCCCTCGGTGCAGAAAGCGTCATGGATGACTATCAGCATCACGACCATCAGGCAGATAGACTCCGCATGGCCATTCAGTGGGCAGAAAAGTGAATCACCGCATCGGCTTTGCCACTTTGGCAATACCCTGCGTTGCAGTTCCCGTCGTTTTGTGGTATTATAGGATCAGTTCATTCCGCCCGTGGGGCGTATAGGAGGTCCTGATCTACCATGGAAGTTATTACTACCGCTGCGCTGAAAGAGCGCCTGCAAGAGCTCCAGGGGCACGAAGTCTGCCTGCAAGGCTGGATTCGCAACCATCGCAAGCAGAAGAACATGGGCTTTATCGATTTCTTCGACGGCACCTGCTTCAAGAATCCGCAGGTCGTCTATGATACAAACATTGCCGATTACGAGCACGTCAGCACCCTGCACGTGGGCGCCGCTGTGACGGTGTGCGGCACGGTGGTTCCCAGCTACAAGGATCCCACCACGCCTGAAATTCAGGCAAAGTCCATTGTGCTGGAAGGCGACTGCCCGGAAGATTATCCCCTGCAGCCCAAGCGCCACAGCGTAGAATTCCTGCGTGAGATTGCCTACCTGCGTCCCCGTACCCGCCTGTTCCAGGCCGTGTTCCGCATTCGCTCCGTGGCCAGCATGGCCATTCATACCTACTTCCAGGATCGGGGCTATCTGTACGTTCACACGCCCCTGATTACCTCCAACGATGCAGAGGGCGCCGGCAACACCTTCACCGTTACCACCCTGAAGCCCGGCCAGGATCCCAAGGAAGACTTCTTCGGCAAGCCCACCGCCCTGGCGGTTACGGGTCAGCTGGAAGCTGAGACCTTCGCCATGGCCTTCTCCAAGGTGTACACCTTTGGTCCCACCTTCCGCGCCGAGAACAGCAACACCAAGACCCACGCGGCAGAGTTCTGGATGATCGAGCCGGAAATTGCCTTCTGCGATATTCATCAGCTGATGGACATTGAGGAAGACTTCCTGAAGTACATTGTGAAGACGGTGCTGGAGAAGTGCCCCGACGAGCTGGAGCACCTGGACAAGTACACCGGCGGCGGACTGCTGGACAAGCTGAACGCCCTGTCCACCTCCGGCGCGGCGCGCGTGACCCACGAGGAAGCCATCACCATTCTGCGCAAGGCCATGGAGAACGGCTACAAGTTCCAGTTTGAGCCCAAGTATGGTGAGGACACCGCCAAGGAGCACGAGAAGTACCTGACCGAGGAGTATTTCCATTCTCCCGTGTTCGTGTACGACTGGCCCAAGGACATCAAGGCCTTCTACATGTATCAGAATGATGACGGAAAGACCGTTTCCGCCGTGGATCTGCTGGTGCCCGGCGCCGGCGAATTGATGGGCGGTTCTCAGCGTGAAACCCGCTACGACCTGCTGGTGAAGCGCATGGACGAGCTGCACATCTCCAAGGAGCAGATGTACTGGTATGTGGATCTGCGGCGTTTCGGCGGTTGCACCCACTCCGGCTTCGGCATGGGCTTCGAGCGCCTGCTGATCTACCTCACCGGCGTGGACAACATCCGCGACGTCATTCCCTACGCCCGCACGCCTATGAACTGCGATTTCTAAGCGCATACGTATGGATAATGCGAGAGGGGAGCAACCGCTTTGAAAAGCGGTTATCTCCCCTCTCGCGCTCACCCCT
>CAVBFK010000247.1:0-2188 GCA_963594395.1 Lachnospiraceae bacterium | reverse complement strand
GCCATGACCTGCGTCTGCTCCGTCGGCCTGGATATGATCGCAATCCCCGGCGATACCAGCGCTTCCACCATTTCCGGCATCATCGCGGATGAAGCGGCCATCGGCATGATCAACAACAAGACGACCGCTGTCCGCGTCATTCCCGCTCCCGGCAAGAAGGCCGGCGACGTCGTGGAGTTCGGCGGCCTGCTGGGCTATGCGCCTGTGATGCCCGTGAATCCCTACGGCAATGAAGACTTCATTGCCCGCGGCGGTCGGATTCCGGCACCGCTGAATTCTTTGAAGAACTAAGCACAAAGACGAAAAAAGAGGCACGGAACGGTGTTGCAATCGTTTCGTGCCTCTTGATTTATCCTAAAAATTACACAACCTTCGCCGTGAACCACGTCTTATAGCACCGGCCGGGGGCGAGCACCGTGGCGTAGGGCTTGTCTTCCATGTTGCCGCTTTCGCCGACGGCTTCGGGCATGCCGTGCCAAGGCTCCAGGCAGAGATAATCTGCATTGGCGCCGGGCTTGGTCCACACGGCCAGCACTTCAAACTTGGGGAAGGTGAAATACAGGCCGTGACCGCTATCCTTGTGCACCAGATGCACGCCGCGGCTCTTCAGGTCGCGGAACAGCAGGGAATCCCTGGTGTCGAACATGGCATGATTCAGGGGCAGTACCTTGCCGTCCTGCAGCTCGGTCAGCTGCTCATAGCCGTTAATCAGACCGCCGCCGGGGGCAAGGTAATTCTTGCCGTCTTCTGCTTCGTCAAAAACCAGCTGGTAGTCTGAGAAGGAGGCGCCTTCCTCCATGGGGCAGACGAAGCCGGGATGGCCGCCCAGGCAGAAGGGCATGGGCTTGCTGTCCAGGTTCTCCACCAGGAAGGTGGTGGTGTAGCCGTTGTCACACAGCGTATAGGTGACGTGAAGCACAAAATGGAAGGGGAAAGACTTGCTGTTCTCTTCATTGGGGCCGAGGGTCAGCTCCACAAAGTCATCGCCGACCTTGGCAAAGTCAAACGCCACATCCCGGGTGAAGCCATGCTTGGCCATGGGGTAGGTAACGCCGCCGATTTTGATGTGATTGTCCTTCACGGAGCCGCATACGGGGAACAGCACCGGGGCGTGCTGAGGCCACACCTTGGGGTCTGCCTGCCAGATGACCTCCCGGCCGTCCTTGGCCTTGAAAGAAATGATCTGCGCACCCAAACGGCGCACAACAGCGGTGCATCCGCCGTAGCTCAGCGTTACGGTTTCATTCATGATCCGTTCCTCCTCCTTAGATTTTGTATAGCAGATTGAAATCCATGGGCGTCGTGCCGCGGACCCAATAAGCCGCGTAGCTGACACTTTCACCCACACGCAGCTGATCTGCGTTCACCACGTCATGGACGATTTCGGATCCCTTCACGACATCGCACACGTTATCCCGCACCCGTTCGGAAGCACTTTCGGAAGCGCTGTCGATGGCCAGAAGCTCCAGCACATCGTTGTGAATCCGTGCATCGACCAGCACAACGATGTGACCGCGGCGCAGATTGCACAGGGAGACGCCGCGCTTCTGCAGCAGAAACTCATGCAGGGTGCTGAGATCGTTGCGGAGACCATCGCCATTGTAATGGAAGCCTAGCTTGGTGGCCTCGCCGGTATCTTCCAGCGCCTGCAGAAGGGCAGGACGATCCGTGCCGTCATCGCCGCGACCGCCGTGGGTGCAGGAGAAGTCGGCCAGCATGCAGGGATCTTGCTCAAAGCCGGTCAGCCATTGCACGCCGTGGGACAGGGCAAAGATACCGCAACCGGAAGTGTGCAGGCTGCCGTGACCTTCATAGGCATAGGGGTGCGTCCAGTCGGGACTTGACTGATTGAAGAACGTTATGGAACGTCCCAAAACGGGAATGATTTTTCTAGCTTCTGTCATGTTTCTGCGCTCCCGGAATCAGAGGTAAGGACAATACAGCCCTCGTCGGGCAGATGGAAGGCATCGAAATATCGTTTCTCCAGCGGAATCCACCGGTCGCGGAAATTGATCCATCCATCCTCGCCGTTGCGGCGGAGAATGCGCTCCTTCTGCAAGGTCGGCGGGGCAGACAGAAACAGCGTCACGTCATAGGGGCGACCGGCTCTCGGATGCAGACTGTAGGCGCCTTCGATGATGGTCACGGGTGCATCGGGAACCTCCACGGGATCCATCAGCCGATCCAG
>CAVBFK010000246.1:0-17239 GCA_963594395.1 Lachnospiraceae bacterium | reverse complement strand
CTCCCCTCTCGCAATAAATGCAATTTTACCGCCGGAAGCGACGGCCTTCGTCCAGCAGGTGCTTGTAGATGGCAGGGTCGTCAACAATGCGGCCACAACCCATGACGACGGATGTTTGCGGGTCGTCTGCTACGGCGCAGGGCACGTGAAGTACATCATACACGGCTTCTGTCAGGCCGGATAGCGCGGCGGCACCGCCGGTGAACACAATACCTTCATCAAATACGTCATTGGCCAGCTGGGGCGGCGTGTGCTCCAGTACGGCCTGAATGCATTCAATCAGCTCGGCAACGGGCTCCCGCAAGGCTTCATAGACTTCAGACGTGCTTACCGTCTGCGTCTTCGGCAGACCGGAAATCAGGTTGCGACCGGTGACGTACATGGTCACATCGTCTGCCTTCGGCACGGCAGAGCCAATGTTCACCTTCAGTTCCTCGGCTGTGCGCTCGCCAATCAGCAGATTGTGCTTCTTCCGCAGGTAGCGAATGATGGCATCATCGAAGTAATCACCGCCGATGGACACGCAGTCAGATACGGCTACCTGTCCCATGGAAAGTACGGCAATGTCCGTTGCGCCGGCGCCCATGTCCACAATCATGGAACCATAGGCTTCATCAAAGCTGGTGCCTGCGCCCAAAGCCGCGGCAATAGGCCGATCCAGCAGGTTTGTCTTGCGCATGCCGGCATCGAACATAGCACTGATAATGGAGCGCTTCTCTACTTCATTAACGCCGGAAGGCACGGAAATCACGGCGCGGGGACGGCTGAAGAATCGCTTGCCGACTGCCTGCGCAGTGAAAAATTGCAGCATGGTGCGCGTCAGCTCAAAGTCCACCATGGTACCGTTGCGCAAGGGACGCAAGGCCAGTACGTTGCCGGGGGTGCGGCCGATCATGCGGTATGCGTCTTTGCCTACGGCGATAGGCTTACGTGTGTCCTTCTCCACAGCGACCACGGCGGGCTCACGGAGGACAATGCCTTTGCCCTTCATATAGATCAGCACATTGGAGGTGCCAAGATCAATGCCGATGTCGTTTACCTGTGCCAACAAAATCACCCTGCTTCCAAAAGGTTCATATGAATACAATTCTATTATAGCATGAAAATGACCGTTCGTAAACCATGGAAGGGCAATGGAGATGCAATGGTTACGGAAACTTTACAATTAGCAAGGCGTAATTGCCTTGCAGGAGATGCATCCGTATCTTTTTGTTGCATAATTTGCAGTCTAAAAGAGAGACTGCGAAGGGGTCAAGGGGGCGACCGCAGACTTCGTCTGTTTTCACAGCCCCCTTGTCGCTCCGCAGAGCGAAATTCCTTCGTTGGATAACCGATTTATCGTATGGAACAAACGATCCAAGCTCCATATTCCAGAGGGCTTTGCGGTCGCCCTCTGGACTCCTTCGCAGCGAACTCCCATGATACTTGATTTGTTATGCGTATTCCAGGGGCTTTGCGGTTACGGGTCGAAGACTCCGCCTCTGGACCCTTCGCAATGCACTTCCTTGCGGCTTGAGCGGTTATGTTTCTTCCAGAGGGCTTTGCGGTTACGGGTCGAAGACTTCGCCCTCTGGACTCCTTCGCGGTGCACTCCTTTTGAGAGGTATTCTACTGCTTCTTCAATAAGAATTTCTTTCTACAACACATAAAAGGCAATGGCTCTTAAAGAACCATTGCCTTTTATGTGGTTTTCGGGATGGGTGCGGGAAGGGGCTTTTGGCACAAAAGCCGCCTTCCCGCGAAATGATGTTATGATTACCGTGCGCTCTTGACTTCAGCCCACAGGGCGTTGTAGACGGCCAGGTAGTCACTGGAGATGTCGTTGAAATACTCGCAGTTGGCCAGGTCATCCTCGGAGGGATTCATCACCGTGTTGGAGGTGTATTCTTCGCCCATCAGCTCAATCGCGCCGCTGTTGGGGGAGGAGAAACCGATGGCTTCACAGTTCTTCTGGGCAATGTCGGGGCGGCAGAGGAAGTCAATGAACTTCTCCGCGTTCTCCTTGTTCTTGGCTTCCTTGGGGATGACCATGCAGTCTACCCACACATTGCTGCCTTCCTTCGGGATGGCGTAGGCCAGGTCAGAATTCAGCTCGATGGCATACTCAGCATCGCCGGACCACATCACGGCCAGGGCGGCTTCACCCTGAACCATCTTGTCCTTGGTCTCGTCCACCTGGTAGGCCTTCACCATGCCGGACTGCTTCTGCTCGATGAGCTTGTCCTTGGCGGCTTCCAGTGCCAGAATGTCGCGGGTATTCATGGAGTAGCCCAGGTAGCGCAGGGTTATGCCCATGGAGTCGCGGATGGAATCCAGCATGAACACGTTGTTGGCATACTTCTGATCCCATAGGATGCCCCAGGAGTCTACTGTGTCATCTACCATGGTGGTGTTGTACAGGATGCCCACCGTGCCCCACATGTAGGGCAGAGAGTGGGTGTTGCCTGCATCATAGGAAGGATCGCGGAGATTGTCCAGCAGATACTTGGCGTTGGGAATGTTGTCGTAGTTGATTTCGGCCAGCATGTCCTTCTCCAGCATCCGCTCCACGATGTATTCGGAGGGGAAGCATACGTCAAAGGCACTGGGGGAAGCTTCGACCTGCACCATCATGTCCTCATTGGTGGTGAAGCTCATGTAGTTGACCTTGATGCCGGTCTCTTCTTCAAACTGCTTGATGACCGACTCATCAATGTAGTCCACCCAGTTGAAGACGTTCACCACTTCTTCGGCCTGCGCGCAAAGGGGGAGGCACAACGTCAGCACCAGCAAAAGCGCAAGAATCTTCTTCATTTCATGATCCTCCGTACAAAAGGTGGGTTACTTTGCGTTCTTCACGTCATTCCACAGGGCGTTGTAGATGGCCAGATAACCTTCGTCCAGGTCGTGGACGGTTTCACAGCGGGCAACATCCTCGTCCGAAGGGTTCATGACAGGATTGGAGGTGTACTCTTCGCCCATGAGCTCAATGGCGGCAGTGTTGGGGGAAGAATACATGATGTATTCGCAGTTCTTCTGTGCAATGTCGGGACGGCAAAGGAAGTTGATGAACTTCTCTGCGTTTTCCTTGTTGGCGGCGGACTTGGGGATGACCATGGAGTCTACCCAAGAGTTGCTGCCTTCCTTGGGGATGACGTAGGCTAGATCAGAATTCAGGGAGATGGCATACTGGGCATCACCGGACCACATGACGGCCAGAGCGGCTTCACCCTGAATCATCATGTCCTTGGTCTGGTCGACCTGATAAGCCTTCACAATGCCGGCCTGCTTCTGCTCAATGAGCTTGTCCTTGGCAGCTTCCAGGGCGGTGATGTCCGTGGTGGACATGTTGCTGCCTAGCAGCTTTAGGGTCAGACCCATGGTATTGCGGATGGAGTCCAGCATGATGACGTTGTTCTTGTACTTCTCGTCCCACAGTGCGGACCAGGAGTCAGGAACTTCGTCTACCATGGTGGTGTTGTACACGATGCCCATGGTGCCCCACATGTAAGGCACGGAGTGAGCACAGTTTTCATCATAAGAGGGATTTTTCAGACTATCCAAAATGTACTCTGCGTTGGGTACGTTGTCATAGTTGATTTCCGCCAGCATGTCCTTGGCCAGCAAGCGTTCCACAATGTATTCAGAGGGAAAGCAGATGTCGAAGGAGCCGGGGTTGGCTTCCAACTGGAGTACCATATCTTCATTTGTGGTAAAGCACATGTAGTTGACCTTGATGCCGGTCTCTTCCTCAAACTGCTCGATGACGGATTCGTCAATGTAATCTTCCCAGTTGAAAACGTTCACTACTTCTTCAGCAGCGGCCAAGGAGGGAACTACCAGGAGCGCGACCAGGAGCAGGGCAAGGATTTTTTTCATTTCTCTACCTCCAGAACTTTAATTTTTTTCAGTCGTGCGGCGGTTGACAATCAACAGCAGCACCAACAGACACAGGAACATCAGCGCGCTGAGTGCGTTCATAGAGGGCTTGATGCCCTTGCGCGCGGCGGAGTAGATCAACGTGGACAGATTCTGCACCAGCGGGCTTGTGGTGAAGTAGCTGATGGTGAAATCGTCCAGGGACAGGGTAAAGGCCAGCATAGCGCCGGTGATAATGCCCTGCTTGCATTCGGGAATCAGCACGTGGGTCAGCGCGTAAGTGGGGGTTGCACCCAGATCCAGCGCCGCCTCATAGGTGTGCTTGTTCATCTGCTTCAGCTTGGGCATTACGGAAAGAATCACGTAAGGCGTGTCAAAGGTGATGTGCGCCAGCAGCATGGTGACGTAACCACGCTCCACCTTGGCGAAGATGAACAGCAGCATCAGGGAGATGCCCGTCACGATATCCGGCATGGTGTTGGGCAGGTTGGTCATGGTCATCATAACGGACTGGGGACGCTTCTTCATGCTGTAGATGCCGATGGCGGCCAGCGTACCCAGAATGGTGGAAAAGATCATGGCCAGCACGGCCACGGTCAGTGTGACCTGCAGGGCGCTCAGAATGGAAGAATCCTGGAACAGCTCCGCGTACCAGGTCAGGGAGAAACCTTCCCACTTGGCACGGCTCTTGCCGGCGTTGAAGGACTGAACGATCATCACCACAATGGGGATGTACAGGAACACCAGGATAATGCCCAGGTAGAACCGCTTGAGGAACTTCTTCATACGATCCCGCCTCCTTCACCCTTGGGGTCGGCCTTGCGCAGAATGGACAGGCTAATGAGGATCAGCACCATCATAATCAGGCTCAGGGCACTGCCCACATTCCAGTTGCCTTCCGTCAGGAACTTGGATTCAATCAAGTCGCCGAACATCATGGTGTTGCCGCCGCCCAGCACGCGGGGGATAAAGAAGGTGGTCACCGAAGGCATGAACACCATGGTAATGCCGCTGATAACGCCGGGCAGGCTCAGAGGAGCAGTTACCTTGGTGAAGGTGTGCCACTCGTTGCAGCCCAGATCCTGCGCCGCTTCGCCCAGCCGGGGATCCATCTTGTTCAGGGACGTGTAAATGGGGAATACCATGAAGGGCAGATAGTTGTACACCATGCCCAGCAGCACGGCGCCGGAGTTGTACATGAGCTGTACACCGTCAAAGCCCAGGGCACGCAGGAGCGTGTTGATCAGACCCTGATCTTCCAGCAGACTCATCCAGGCAATGGTGCGCAGCAGGAAGTTCATCCACATGGGGATGATGAACAGCACCACAATGGTGGAGCCCATCTTCATGTGACGGTCTGCCATGAACAGCGCGGCCGGGTAGCCCAACAGCAGACTGATGCACGTGCACAGGAAAGCCATCCACAGGGAGTAAACCAGCGTGTCCACGTTCACCGTGCCGCGGACGATGAATTGGGCGGCATCCTCACCAAGGCTGGCGTACAGCTGATTCTTGGTGTAGTTGCTGTCCCAGAAGTTGCGGAAGTTATCCAGCGTAAAGGCGCCGTTGGAATCCGTGAAGGCGTAGTATGCAATCAGGATTACAGGCAGAATGGTGAAAATGAGCATCCACAGGGTGTAGGGCGCGGCGAACAGACTGCGCTTCACACCACGGTTGCGGCGGATGGAGATGGCCACCAGCGCCGCAAACACGGCCAGGCCAATGCCCATCAATGCCCATGCCCACCAGGGCAGTGTCATGTCATACATGGGCGGCATCCTCCATCGGCTTCATAATATGAATATTGAAGGGAACGATATTCAAGCCTACCCGGCTGCCTTGGGGCTGCATGGAGGTAGAATGCACCTTGAAGGTGAAGGCACCGGTGTCGATCATCATCTCATAGTGCACACCCTTGAACAGCACGCTGGTGATGGTGCCCACCATCTGCCCCACGTCTTCGCCGACGATCATAATATCCTCGGGGCGGATGACCACGTCCACCGGGGCGTTGTCGCCGAAGCCGAAGTCCACGCAGGGGAAGTCATGATCTGCAAAGGAGACCAGCTCATCGTGAATCATGGTGCCGTGGAGGATGTTGCTTTCACCGATGAAATCTGCCACAAAGGCGTTCACAGGCTCATCATAGATGCGCTTGGGATCACCGATCTGCTGAATGTGGCCGTCGTGCATCACCACCACGGTGTCGCTCATGGTCAGGGCTTCTTCCTGGTCGTGAGTCACGTACAGGAAGGTAATGCCCAGCCGCTGCTGCATGTTCTTTAGCTCCAGCTGCATTTCCTTGCGGAGCTTCAGGTCCAGGGCTCCCAGAGGCTCATCCAGCAGAAGCACTTCCGGTTCATTGACCAGGGCGCGGGCGATGGCCACACGCTGCTGCTGGCCGCCGGAAAGGGCATCCACATGCCGCTTGCCGTAACCCTTCAGGTTCACCAGATCCAGCATGTAGTCCACCTTGCGGGTGATTTCATCCTTGGGGAGCTTCTTCAGCTTCAGACCGAAGGCGATGTTGTCAAACACGTTCAGGTGCGGGAACAGGGCGTACTTCTGGAACACCGTGTTCACCTGACGCTTGTACGGGGGCAGATGGCCAATGTCCTTCCCTTCAAACAGCACTTGGCCGGAGGTGGGATTTTCAAAACCGCCGATGATCCGCAGGGTGGTGGTTTTGCCGCAGCCGGAAGGGCCCAGCAGGGTCATAAATTCCTTCTTGCGGATGTAAAGGTTGATATTGTCCAGTACCGTAACACCGTCAAATTCCTTGGAGACACCTTTCAGGTCAATCAGATGTTCATTCTCCACCATGTGTACGTTCCTCCCTGAATGATCGTCAGAAGCTGGGGGGCGTGGATACCCACAGCACCCGTGCCTTGGTCTTGTTGGGATTCATGAGATAATGGCTGTCTCTGGGGTGCAGGCAGAAGCTTCCGCCGGTTTTCACCCGGGTCTTCTTGTCGCCTACACACAGCAGAATACTGCCGGAGAGCACATAACCGAATTCTTCCCCTTCACTGGGGGGCATGGGGCTTGTTTTGCCGCCGGGGCCGATCTCAACCAGGATGGGCTCCATGTCATTCTTCTGTGCGTCAGGAATGAGCCAGGTAATGGAGCCGAACAGGGTTTCTTCGTCTTCCTTGACGAACATATCCTGGGGAGCAAAGACCGTTTTCTCTGTGGTTTTCTCTGAGAAGAAAGCCTGCAGGGAGGAGCCGAGGCATTCCAGCATGTCCATCAGTGTGGCGATGGAGGGGGACGCCAGGTTTCGCTCTACCTGGGAAATGAATCCCTTGCTCAGTTCACAGCGGTCGGCCAGTTCTTCCTGCGTCAGCCCGCGCTGCAATCGCAGCTGCCGCAATTTTTCACCGATATCCATAGGGTTCCCCTTTCATACGATCAGGGCGGAATTTGGTTTAGTTTCTCTAAACCATCAGTCAATGTTGCAAGTTTAGCAAAAGTAAACCGGCAAACGACATACATTAAACCACAGGATGAATTTCGTGTCAATATCTTTGAGAAAAAAATAAAATGTTACGGATGCAAATAATCATCTGATATTTATTCATTGCTATTGACATACTAAATAAACACTTGCTAATTTGGATAATTGTACTACCATATTATATGTATTGACAAATTAGAGAACAATACTATAATAATGGCCGAGGATGCCAATTGAGATGACTTGAAAATGGAGGTGTTTGTTATGAGAAGAAGAGCATGTCACGTTGTGATGCTAGTCTCTTGTCTGGTACTTTTGTTTTCAGTAGCTTTTGCAGCTAGTTATGATGGCGCTATCTGGACGGGAAAGCCCAATTCTCTCGGAATTGGCTATTACTGCACTGCCGCTCAAAATAGGTCGCAGGGTGATGCGTCCACACATTGGGCGAAAGCGAAAACTTGGGCTTCTGGTGTAAGTTCACCCATAGTTGCCAGTGTAACAGGCAATAAACGAGCTGTTGCTTCAACAGGTAATCATAAACCCTATAAAGGTTGGGGCTCTTACGGCGAAACTGGATGGTCAACATCCGGAAGTTTTGGTTCATCTGCCTGGAATTAATAAGTAGTTGTGTTATGCAGTTGGCATCCTCAAATTTTTGATTGGAGAACATGCAATATGTTATGCTGTGCCGCAAGAAACTTTTTCAAGCTGTGCCGCTATCACAGAACATTTGCGATCCTGTCAGTGCTGAGTTTAGCTGTCACCGCGTTGAGCTTCACGGTATTGGTTGAAAAAGGCTTGTATACGTATCAACAGAGCCTTGAGCAGGAATACCTGTATGTGAAAAGTGAAGATTCAAACGATCTTGTTTCTCTCTACCAGGAGATTACAAATTGTGAGGATCTGCCGAGTATTTTTTCCATCAGCTTGTTTGATGAACAGTACACCGGCATCGAGTATGATCCAGATCAGTTTCAGCTGTATACCGCGTACGGAAGACTGTTCACCAAAGAAGAAATGCAGCAAGGGGCGCAGGTTGCCTTACTGTCCATTGAATATGTACGGAATCTTCCGAAGGACAAGATCAATACCATTTGGCAAGACGGCATTGATGTGGCAGACGGCCATTGCACGGCAGTAGGCGGCTATACGGATTTGGCACGCTATTTTTCCGTGGAGGAGCTTGCTACCGATACACCCGTGCCGACGCTGGTGACCTTGCCCTTGAAAACCTACTTGTCGCTAGGCTGCCAACCGACCATGCTGAACTGCCACTTTTCAAGCCTACTGACAAGCCAGCAAATTAGCACACTGGAGCAACTGATGGCATCCCACGCGGGGATTGAACAATACAATATTCCCGGAACAAATCATACAGGGATCGGAAGTTTTGTTGAGTCCCTATCCATTTATACGGCCATTCTGCTGATGTCTATGGCGGCGGTCACCCTGATTGTTTCCTATTGGTTCCGCAGCGAAAGCAAGCGGTATCTGGTCTATCTCACCTGCGGCGCGAAAAAGCGGCATATTGTGCTGTTCAGCACGGTGAATATGCTGCTATTGAACATTATTGCAGACGTGGTGGCAGCGGCACTGCTGGCATTGGTGAATCTGCACTTTACGGGGGTAATACTGTCGATCCTTCCGGCCGCGTGGTATGCATGGGTCGGCGTCGGGTTGTTTGCCTTCTGCTGGGTCGCCGTGATGCTTCGCTCGGTGCCGCTGATGCTTCGGTATCGCCGGGTTTCCGGTGTTGAGGAGGCGTAAAAGATGAAATATTTGATGATCACCATGCGGTTCCTCAAGAAGCAGTTTGTGCTGAATCTGCTCATTTTGGCAGAAGTGCTTGTTTCGATTATGATGCTGACGGAATTGTTTGTATACATCAGCGACCGAGTCGATAACCAGCGTGCCGTGGAAGAATTGCAGAATGATTCCTTGTACGTCTTGGACGAATTTGCCTATTACCAGGATGAAGAAGAGAAAATCATCGGCCTATTAAAGGAAGACGCTGAAATTCAAAAGGTCGGTACGTCGGAAATCCTGACGTGCAAGCTGGATGAACAACCCTTTCAGCTGGGCGTGTATAACAGCGATTTAACCGAAATTTATTCGCCGAAGCTGGCAGACGGCACATGGCTTTCTAAAGAACAAAGCGCAGGCGGTGCCTGCCCCGCCGTTGTTTCTGCAGATACGGGACTGCACGTTGGGAGCACGGCTACCCTAATAGTGGAAGATGCCTGCACGCTGAAGATTCAGGTCATCGGCGTTCTGGCAACACCCACGCAGTATTTGCTGCCCAACGGCATGTCTGATGAAGTGGATTCCTTCATTGATCAATCCTCTGTGATTTTGATCAACGGGGATCAGGTGACAGGGACACTTCCTAAAATGCAAACCGATGACGAAACAACGAGAGCATTGTTCCTTCTGACCGATTTGCCGGAAGATCAGCTGATTGCTAAATACAATCAATACGGTCACATCCAGGCCATTAACCAAATGATCCAGAATTACACGGCTTCGTCTTCTGAATTGATTTCCTCCGAAGGACTGCTGTTCGGATTGTTCTTCCTGCTTGCTTCCATCGTAATCTTAAGCAGTGAAGTCATTCACAATCTGAACTGCCGAAGAGATTACACCATCTATTATCTTACTGGCATGAGGTGGGAGCAGTGCGTGTGGATTGAGGTACTGCGGCATGTGCTCCTGATGCTGGTGATCATCGGTGCTACCGCCGTGATGGATCGGTACGGCCTGTTGCGCACTGACTGGCTGACGGGTAGCAGACATGTTTGGTTCTATGTTACGGTTGTTGTCTATCTGGCAGTGATCTTCTTTGGAACCAGTGCCGCCTTTATCCATAATCTTCTGCACCACGATGTCAGCGAATCCTTGCGGAACTTGAATGGGGGAGAATGACGTATGCTACTTGAGCTGAAGAATATTGCAAAGACCTACAACGCATCCCGCCATGCGCCGGCATTCCAGGCATTGAAGGACATTAACCTGACCGTTGAAAAGGGCGATATGGTGGCCATTAAGGGAACCTCCGGCGCGGGAAAGTCGACGCTATTGCACATCCTGGGCTGCTTGGATAAGCCCACCGCAGGCACGTATTTGCTGAACGGAGAAAACGTTGCAGAAATGTCCAACGCGCGCCTTGCCACCATGCGCAACACCTGCTTCGGGTTTGTTACCCAGCACTTTGCCCTCATTGAAGATGATGATGCTCTGCAGAACGTGGCAACGCCCCTCCTGTTTTCTAAGACGAAAACATCCATGGCAGATGTGCTTGCCCTGGAACAGTTGAGCAAGGTGGGGATTGCTCATCTGGCGAAGAAGCGGGTGGCCAAACTCTCCGGCGGCGAGAAGCAACGGGTCGCCATTGCCAGAGCCATGGTGTGTGACCCGGAGGTCATCCTGGCTGATGAACCTACCGGCGCTTTGGATAGTGAGAATACCGAAAAAATTGTGAAGCTCTTTCAGCAGTTGAATGAGCAGGGCAAGACCATCATCATCGTGACCCACGATGACTATGTGGCGCAATCCTGTAAACGGGTCGTTACCATTGCCGACGGCGTGATTGCAAATTCATAAATCATCTATGTTGTCAAAGCTCGGGTGGGGGAGCCATCAACTTGTGACTACAAAACTCATGGAAGGAAAATCACAGCTAGCCTGCTTTATATGGCAGGCTTTTTGCCAAGAAAGAGATTTCGCTCTGAGGAGCGACAAGGGGGCTTTGCGGGCGCCCCCTTGACCCCTTCGCGTGCACCTTTTTAGCGAGTCTTTACCCCTTCAAAAATCGATATATATTTTCAAAATATTGCACAAAAGAGCTATGGCGAAGCAGAAAAACCTCACCATAGCTCTTTTTATTCGCTTTTCGGGGTGGGTGCGGGAGGTAAGTGAGTGGACTCGCGCCAGTGGCGCGAATTGCGTCCACGAACGCATCAACCGAAACGAGCGGCTAAAGGCCGCGACGATTGAGGTTGCGGCGGCTTCTCTCAGAAAAGCCGCCCTCCCGCAAATCCTTCGTTCCTTACCTTGCTGTGGTTTTGATGGAGAAGGGAAGACCCCACATGTAGTAGGTGATGGTGATCTCACGGACGGAATGCATGCTGGCATCCGTGAGAATCGTGGTCTGAATGTCGCCGGTGGACTGTGCCGGCAGGGCAAAGGTGGTTTCACTGCCGATCTGCATCACATCGCCGTCCATGGGCGTGATCTGTACCTCGATCATGTCTGCGGTGATATAACAGCTGTTCTTCAGCCGAACGGTGTAGGTGTAAAACTGGTACTGATCGGAAGTGCCCAGGGTCGCTTGACTGAATTGCGTCCCTTCTACCGTGCCGGTCTCCAGCTGATTCCGTAGGGTGTCAAAGTACTCTTCCTGGGTGGAGGCTTCCACCGCGACCACGCCAATGGCATCTACCGTCACATTCGTGTTCATATAGAGCCAGCCGACACCGGCGCCGCAAACCAGTGTGACGATCACCAGAAAGATCGCGACATACTTCATGCAATAAACTCCTTTTATTCTTCTCCTGAAAGCAGGCGATTCATTTCTTCGATCATTTCCGCATCACGGAGGCTGAACTTGAATTCTACACGGCGGGAGGCATCGAGGTTCTCTGTGCCGTCCTCATTGTAAACAGGGGAAGAATTACTGCGGCCTGTGGCCGTGAGAATCTTCCGGAGGAGCGTGCGCTGTTCGTCTGTCAGAGATGTCATCTGCAGGCAGTACTTCGCCACAGCCAGGGCGCGGTTTTGACTCAGCTCCAGGTTGTTCAGATAACTGCCGGTGGAGTCCGTGTGGCCTTCGATGATGATCTCGCCCAGATAATCGCTGTATTCGTCCTTCAGCAACACGCCCAGATAGACGGGAATAAACTCGTCCAGCAGGGCGCGGCCCTCTTCCTTGATCTTGTATGATCCCGTTTCAAAGAACACGGCGCTGTCAAGCTGAATGTCACCCGTGGTGGTATCCACCGTGGCGTGCAGATTGGCAGACGTCAAGGCGGTGGACAGTGTCGCGATGATCTCACTGCGCACGCCTACCAGGTCGTCAATCTTTTCGGTCTGCTCCGTCAGCGCCTGCTGCTGTGCGGCCAACTGCTGGGTGGCCGTGTCCAACTGTGCCTGCTGTGTCGATAGCTGGGACTGCAGGTTGGTCAGCTCTTCTTCCCGGGCGGCCAGGGATGCGTTAGCTGTGTCCAGGTCGGTCTGCTTCTGCGCCAGCGCCGCCTGCTGGATGGCTAACTGCTGGGTGGCTGTATCCAGCTCGGTTTGCTGGGCAGACAGCTGAGATTGCAGGGTGGTCAGCTCCTCTTCACGGGCGGCCAGGGATGCGTTGGCCGTGTCCAAATCGGCCTGCTGCTGTGCAAGCGTGGCGGCCTGCTCATCTAACGTGGCCTGTTGCGCGGCCATGGTGGCTGTCTGCTCGTCCAGGGTTGCTTGCTGCGCGGCCATGGTGGCTGTCTGTTCATCCAGGGTGGTTTGCTGTGCCGCCAGCTGAGTCTCTTTTTCCTGCAATTCGTTGGTTTTGGTTTCCAGCATGGTGAAGTACTGATACAGGCTGACGCAAAGAATCAGCACGAACACCAAGAGCAAGGAGGCCATCATATCAGAATAGCTGATCCAGCTGGCGCCGGAGGCTCCGGAACCCCGGCCGGATCGGCTGTTGTGGATTCTCTGTCGTGCCATGGTCAGCCCTCCTCAGCGAGGGACGCCAGGCTCTTTTCTGCGCTCTTCAGGCTTGCGGCCATGGAGGTCATCAGCTTCTGCATTTCGCTGATCTGCGCGGTAGAGGCCGTGGAAAGCGAGGCAGACTTCAGCTGGTCGGAAAGGGCCGTCACCACAGCAGACATGTTGGACTCAAACAGCCCCAGGGAGCGGGACATGCCTTCCACCACATCGGTCACAAAGGACTGATACGAGGAAGACAACGTTTTGCCCGCGTCCTGCATGCTCTTGGAAGCATCGGAGAAGGCTTCCGTGCTGGCATCGCTGGCCTTGCGCAGACCGCTCATGGCGGCATTGCCGCTGTCGGCAAACTGCTTCATGGAAGCGGTCAACTGATCCTGGCAGGAGCGCAGGGAGGCAATGGTACTGCTCTGCTGCAGGGATGCCGTGTGGAGCTTGTCCAGCAACTGGGCGCTGGATTCTTCAAAGCGTGCATCCCGACGGCCGGCCTCGTTCAGGCTTTGCACGTAGTTCTCAAACTGCTGCGTTACACCCTGGCTGATCTGATGCAGCTGCATGGCGTCGTTCACAATGGTGTTGGCGGCGGAAAGAGAGTCTTCCAGGCGCTGAACGCTGGCCAGCTGGTTCTGGTTGATTTCCGTCAGCGTCTGGCCGAGGGTCAGGAACTGATGATCCAGCGAAGCATTCATCTGCTCAATGAAGTTGTTGACAATGCGGCCGACGCCATCGACCTGGGCACGGGTGGCACCCACCAGGAAGGCGTCCATGGAGTGGGTCACGGGCTGCATGGCGCGATTCACTGCCAGCTCCACAGAGTCTGCCAGCTGAGAAGGCAGGGTGTCCGTGGCAGTGAAGAGCATGTTGTTCCGATCCTGGTTCTGGCAGATCATCTGCACATCGTTGTCCAGGGGGCGCTGCATGGCCAGCTGGGTGAAGGACTCCACAAAGTCGTCAATAGCGCGGTAGCTGGAGCCCTGCAGGATGCGGTTCAGCATGTTGAACGCCAGGGAGCAGGTAATACCGGCGACCGAGGTGCCGAAGGCGAAACGCATGCCGTCCAGCAGTACGGGAATGCCGTTCATCAGGCTGGTGGCATCGGACATGTCCAATCCGGTAAGACCCTGCATCAAGCCGATGAAGGTGCCCAAAATGCCCAGGGATGTGAGCAGACTGGGGATCAGCTCGGCCAGGGTGGCGTTGCCGGGACCATGGGTTACGGTATCGTCGTTGATGTAGTCTTCCACGTTGCAGGGAAGGCCGCGGCGATCCAGCTGTTCGGCATTCTGCAGAAAGCGGAGCCAGCATCCCTTCAGGCGGCGGCCCATAAAGCGGCTTTCCTGCCAGATGGGCTTGTCCCGATCCTTGCCGGCGGCGTTTTGCAGTCTGCGGATGGCACGGCGAAGGGCGGCCGTGGTGCTCCACAGCGGCGCCAGACACTTGAACACACCGGTCAGGGTCACCAGCGCAATGGCGGCGTAAATAAGATAATCTGCCAGATTCGGCAGCAGTGCTTGCAGCGAACTCATGCATCATCCTCCTTTGATGAGGTCATAAGCCCATTGTACATGATTCCCACAGGAATGTAAACGTTTCAGCTATGTTCAAATTGTAAAAACATCACTCAAAGGGGTAGCGGATGCCCCAATCACTGCGGAGCTGATCCATCAGGCGCATGATGCGGAGCGTTTCTGCGTGGGGCATTTCAGGGCACTCAATGCGGCCGTTGGCCAGAGCCTCCAGGCAGGATTCTACCTCGTATTCATAGCCGGTGATCTGCTCGGGCACGGGATACGCGGTGCCGTGGGTGTAGTTGTCCACATCGGAATACAGGGTGACGGTGCGGGGATTGTTGACGTTGTCCACCTCTAGGTAGCCGGTGGTGCCATAGATCATGCCGCGGCGATCCATGCGGCAGGCACAGCTGGCAGACAACAGTGCCTGACGGCCGTCGCTGTAGGTCAATGTGATGTTATCGGTCTGATCCACACCGGATGGCAGTTTGCTGCAGTTGCTTTCCACCCGCACAATGTCCGTGCCGAAGAGCATGGCCGCAAAGTTGATGGGGTAGACGCCCACATCCAGCAGGGCACCGCCGGCCAATTCGGGCTTGACAATGCGCTCCTTGTCGGTAATGTTGTAGCCCAGGTTGGCGGTCAACAGTACGGGCTTGCCGATAGCACCCTTATTAATGAAGTTTTGCAGAATTTCGCAGGAAGGCATGTAGCGGGTCCAGATGGCTTCTGTTACCAGCACACCGCGGTCTTCGGCCATCTTCAGCACTTCTTCTGCCTGCTTGGCGTTGGCCGTGAAGGACTTTTCACACAGCACAGCCTTGCCGTGCTCAACGCACAGACGAATGTGCTCTGCATGGTGGGAGTGGGGCGTGGCAATATACACCAGCTCGACCGCAGGGTCGCACACCAGTTCATCGTAAGAGCCGTAAGCCTTCTGGAAACCTTCCGCCTCTGCAAAGGCCTTAGCGCGATTCAAGTCGCGGGAAGCCACCGCGTAAAGGCATACTTCTTCTTCCTGGGCTCGCATGCCGCGAAGGGTACGTGCCATGGCATGGGCAATGCTGCCTGCACCTAAAATAGCAATATTCGTCATTGATTTGCATCTCCTTTGATAACCATCACAAGGGAAAAATCCCCCACATACCTTTCGACATGGAAAAGAAAAAACCTTTTTGCAAATGGACGGAATGGTTGATATGCGGACGAATCCGCTTCTTGCAGCATGGGTGGAGGTGCGGTATAATCCATCCCGATTCCAAGAAAGTGAGGCAAAGCCATGCATTACGTCATGCAATTTCTTATTATTCTGGCGATTTCCCTTTTGGGAGAAGGCCTAAGCGCCTTGATTCCTTTGCCTGTCCCGGCCAGCATTTACGGACTGCTGATTCTGTTCACGGGCCTGTGCACGGGATTGATTCCCTTGAAAGCCGTGAAGGGCACGGGCAAGTTCCTCATTGATATCATGTCCCTGACCTTTATTCCTGCAGGGGTGGGGCTGATGGAATCTTGGGGACTCCTGAAGCCGATTCTCATCCCGGCCATTGTGATCATCGTGGTATCTACCTTTGTGGTGATGGTGGTCAGCGGCCGCGTGACCCAGTTCGTTCATCGGAAGGAGAAGAAAGAGCATGCTTGACTTTTTGAGCAATTCATCCTTTTTCGGTCTGGCACTGAGCCTGGCCGCTTATGCGGTGGGCATGGCGCTGAAGAAGCGCTTCCGCACGCCGATTATGAACCCGCTATTGATTGCTATCATACTGACCATCGGCGTTCTGCTGGTGACGGGCGTGAAATATGAAGATTATCAGTCCAGCGCCGGCATGCTGTCGAAATTTCTGACCCCTTCCACCGTGTGCTTGGCCATTCCGCTCTATGAGCGGCTGGATATGCTGAAGAAGAATTACCGTGCCCTGCTGTGCGGCATTCTCTCTGGTGTGGTGACCAGCGTCACGTGCATTTTCGTGATGTGCGCCCTGTTCGGCATCGGCCATGCAGAATATGTGACCCTTCTGCCCAAGTCCGTGACCACCGCCATTGGCATGGGCATTGTGGAGCAGATGGGCGGCTATCCGTCCATTGCGGCGGCGGCCATTATCATCACGGGCATCCTGGGCAACGCCGCGGGTGAAGCTGTGATGAAGCTCTTCCACATTACAGATCCTCTGGCGAAGGGCGTGGCATACGGAACATCTGCCCACGCCATGGGCACTGCCAAGGCCATGGAAGTCGGCGAAACGGAAGGTGCCATGAGCAGTCTGTCCATCGTCGTAGCCGGCGTGATGACCGTCGTGTTTGCCAATATCTATGCCAATTTCCTATAATAGAGCAAACAGACAAGCAACGAACATTCCTTTCCCCCGATCCTTTCCCATGAAAGTTTAGGGAAAAGAGGTGGGTGCGGGAGGGGAGAAAACGCTTTTCAAAGCGGGTTCTTCCCTCCCGCAATTTTCATCACATCTCCCGCAATTTTCATCGCATCTCCCGTCTTTTCCTCCCACCCCACCACCGCTTGACCAATCCATACTTGCGTCGTATAATCATAAAGATATGAAGGAGGGCGACCGATGGACGCGAATGTGCTGCTGAAAGAGTGCGAAAAGGCCGGGATTGACCTGTTTACAGGCGTGCCGGATTCCCAACTGTCGGGCCTGTGCGATACCTTGTATGCGCGGTTCGGCACGGACAGCGATAAGCATGTGGT
>CAVBFK010000245.1:0-9474 GCA_963594395.1 Lachnospiraceae bacterium | reverse complement strand
TGCCTTCGTAAGGCACCGTCTTTTTTATGGTAAGGAATAGCAAATTGTTGTTTTCTCTCTTTGAAGCGGAAATACGCATCATTATCAAAGGAGAAGACTGTGAAGAATACAGGGGTGGAGTCTTCAACCCGTAACCAGAAAGCCGTACGGAGTTTTTTCCCCCTTACACCCTCCAGATTTCCTCCGCGTACTGCTTAATGGTTCGATCCGAGGAGAACTTTCCTGCCCCGGCAACGTTCATCAGGCACTTTCTCGCAAAGGCCATCTGATCCTGATAATCGTGATTGGCGCGGAGCTTTGCATCCAGGTAACTGCGGAAATCTTTCAGCAGGAAGTAATGATCCGGCTTATGCCAGCTGGCGCCATCCAGCAGGGCGGTGTGCAGTTCCTTCAGCATGCCGTCCTCATCAGGGAAGGTGCCGTCTGTCAGGCAGTCCACCACTTTGCGCACCAGGGCATCCTTCTTGTAGATCTTCTTCGGGTCATAGGTGGCCTTGATGGCGTTGAGCTCCTCCACCGTGGCGCCGAAGATGTAGTTGTTCTCCTCCCCGGCCTGCTCCACAATTTCGATATTCGCGCCGTCGTAGGTGCCCAGGGTCACCGCGCCGTTCAGCATCAGCTTCATGTTGCCCGTGCCGCTGGCCTCGGTGCCGGCGGGCGAAATCTGCTCGCTGACATCTGCCGCGGGGATGATCTTCTCCGCATAGGAGCAATTGTAATTCTGCACGAACACCACCCGCAGTTTGCCGTCCATGGCAGGGTCTGCGTTAATCTTCTCCGCCATCATGTTGATCAGATGGATCACTGCCTTGGCGCGGTCGTAGCCGGGTGCGGCCTTGGCACCGAAGATGTACGCCGTGGGGGTGAAGTCCTTCAGCTTGCCGCTTTTCAGCTGCAGATAAATGGCCCAGATGGACAAGGCGTTCAGCAGCTGACGCTTATACTCGTGCAGACGCTTCACCTGCACGTCAAACAGCATATTGGTATCCAGCCGGATGCCTTCCTTGCGGAACACCTCGTCTGCCAGCTGACGCTTCTTTTCCTGCTTCACGGCCACGAAATCACGGCACAGATCGTCATCAATCATGGGCTTCAGCTTGGCCAGCTCGTCCAGGTCGGTGAGGAACTGGTCGTCCCCCAGCTTGCTCTTCATTAGGGCAGTCAATTCAGGGTTGCACAGTCCCAGCCAGCGGCGCTGAGTAATGCCGTTGGTCTTGTTTTGGAAGCGTTCAGGGTAGATGGCATACCAGTCCGCAAACACGTCATCCTTCAAAATCTGCGAATGGATGGCCGCTACACCATTGACGGTATGGGTGGCGTAGACCGCCAGCTGTGCCATGTGTACCTGGGTCACCTTGGTGTTCCACGGATTCGGCCAAAGGATGCAGCGGGTTGCCTTTACCTCATAGCCGCCGTTCTTCATTTCCTTGCGGAAGCGGGCGTCAATCTGGCGAATCACCTTCACCACCTCAGGACACACGGAGGCCAGCAGAGGCAGATCCCACTTTTCCAGCGCTTCCTGCATCACGGTGTGGTTGGTGTAGGCAAAGGTCTCCCGGGCGATGCCGAAGGCCGTCTCAAAGTCCACGCCTTCCTTGCCAAGCAGGCGGATCAATTCCGGAATGGCCATGACGGGATGGGTGTCGTTCAGTTGGGCGGCCGTCTCCGCGGCAAAGGCGGAATAGTCACTGCCGTGACGCGCCTTGTAGCTCCGCAGTAAATCCTGCAGAGAGGCAGACACCAGCACATACTGCTGCTTGACCCGCAGTTGCTTGCCCTCTTTGCGGGTATCATTGGGGTAGAGGAACTTGGTGATGTCCTCTGCCTTGTTTTTGTCCGCGGCGGCCTTGGCGTATTCCTGGCCGTTGAACAGAGGGAAATCTACCTCGTGCAGGCTTTCGCACTGCCACAGCCGCAGGGTACCGATGTTCTTCGCCCCGTAGCCGATGATGGGCATATCGTAAGGCACAGCACGCACGTTGCCGGTCTTCATTTCTACCACCACCGCCAAATCATCCCGGCGGATGCTCCACGGGTCGCCGAACTTGGCCCAGTCGTCAGGCTCTTCATGCTGATAGCCGTTGACAAAGCTTTGCTTGAACAGGCCGTAACGGTAGCGCAGACCATAGCCCGTCAGCGGCACGTTATGGGTCACGGCGCTGTCCAGGAAGCAGGCCGCCAGCCGTCCCAGGCCGCCGTTACCAAAGGCATCGTCCTCGATATCCTCCAGGCAGGCCAGATCCACGCCCCGCTCTGCCAGAAGCTTCTTCGTATCCTCCAGCAGACCCAGGCAGAAGAGATTGTTGTACACCATGCGTCCCACCAGGTACTCGGCAGACAGATAATAGGCCTGCCGCTTGCCCTGGCGCTTCTGCTCGCACTTCACCCAGGTGGGGGTCAGCGCTTCCATGGCCGCAGAAGCCAGCGCGTCATGGAGTTGAACAGCATTGGCCGCCTCCAGGGTTTGATGATCCCGGGTCAATAGCAGGGTCTCCGCCCGGCGAATCAGTTCCTTTGCATTCATCCTCTTCATGCCTCCCGGTTGGTTTTCTCATTCAGGTCTCTCAAATGGGATGCGATGGCATCCGTCGCCGCACCGGGCAGCATGCGCCAGCGCCAGTTGCCGCCGATGGTTCCCGGCAGATTCATGCGGGCATCGTTATCAAGCCCCAGCACATCCTGCATGGGGATGACCGCCGTATTGGCCTTGGAGGCCAGCAGTGCCTTGATGAAGGCTTCCGGTGCATCCGCGTTATCTTCAAAGCCCAGCACGCGCTTGGCGTGGTTCAGAGCATTTTCATCGGCGGCATCCACCCAGCCGCGCACCGTGTCGTTATCGTGGGTGCCGGTATAGACCACGGAATTTTCCTCGTAGTGTTCCGGCAGATGCATGTTGTCATCACCGCCGCCAAAGCCGAAGCACAGCACCCGCATGCCCGGATAGCCCACAAACTTCAGCAGAGCGCGGACGCGGTCATTCACGCAGCCCAGGTCTTCCGCCACAATGTTCATGCCGGGGATCTTCCGGCGGAACGTCTTGAACAGGCTCTTGCCAGGACCGATGACCCACTTGCCGTTACGGGCATTGGGCGCGCCGTAGGGAATGGAGTAGTAGTTAGCAAAACCGATGAAGTGATCGATGCGGATCATATCATACATGGAGGCCATGGCGCGCATCCGCTCCACCCACCACTTGTAGCCCGTAAAGCGCAGATAATGCCAGCGGTACAGGGGATTGCCCCAGAGCTGACCGTCCTCGGAGAAATAATCCGGCGGCACGCCCGCCACCCGCTTGGGAATGCGGTTGCGATCCAGCTGGAACACTTCCGGGTGTGTCCAGGTATCGGCGCTGTCTTCCGCCACATAAATGGGCATATCGCCAAAGAGCAGAATGCCCCGCTCGTTACAGTACCTCTTCAGCGCCGTCCACTGGCGGAAGAAAAGCATCTGCACAAAGAGGTGATACTGCACCTCCTCGGCCAGCTGTTTCCGATAGTGAAGCACGGCGGCTTCCTTGTGTAGACGGATATCCTTGTCCGGCCATTGAGTCCACTTTTGATCGCCAAAGTGATGCTTCACCGCCGTGAACAGCGCCGCGTCCTCCGCCCAGGGATGACTGCGGGCAAACTCCTCCACCGCGCCCCGAAGCTTTTCGCCGCTTTGGCGGAAGCACAGGCGAAGCCGTCCTTCCTTGTGCACGCGCACCTTGTCGTAGTCTACATGGGCAGGGTCCGCATCCTCATAGTCGGGAAGACCGCTGTCATTCAATAGGTCTTGCTTGCGGAGATCTTCCAAAGAAATCATCAGAGGATTTCCCGCAAACACACTGGAAGACTGATAAGGAGATTCACCGTAGCCTACGGGTCCCACAGGCAGAACCTGCCACAGCCGCATGCCTGCCTTCCCAAGAAAATCTGCAAAATTCCGTGCTTCCGGTCCCAGGCTGCCGATGCCGTCCTTCCCCGGCAGGGAGGTGATGTGCATCAGAATGCCGCTTTGCCGCATACGCACAACGTCCTTTCCAAAATGGATTTGATATGCATCCCCCATTGCATTCTGCAATGATCATCGGGATTATTTTTTATCTCCGTGTTCTGCAGGGGAAGTTTCTTCCGCCCGCAGTAGAATCATCCTTCTGTAGTATACGCCGCAAAACGCCGAATGTCCACCGGATTTTGCTTTCATTCCCTATAAGAAACTCTATAGAAACTCTGCAACAAAAAAGAGCGGCTCTTCGCCGCCCCAAGGGATTTTCCATTTTACTGCACCGTCATCAGCTTGATGGTAATGCCGCTCATGATGTACGTGTAATAGGCCAGGTCATCGTCGGTCATGTCTTCGTCTTCCTCCAGGGCGCTCAGGGCGGCCATGGTTTCCGCGTACTGGGTCATGAAGGAAGCGTACTTCAGCATGTCGTCCGGGTTCTTCATGAGTTCCACGTACTCATCGAAGAAGGCGTCGTATTCATCCATGATGGTCTTGAAATTGGTGTGCACGTTCAGCTTGATGCCGTTGACCTCTACTGTCACCGTGTCGCCTTCAAAGTAGTGGGTCTCTTCTTTCGTCTCTTCCGTGGTATCTCCGCCGAAGATGCCGCTGAAAAGATCGCCCAGGCCGTCTGCCGAGGCAGGGACAGATGCCAGCAAAAGCATCATCGCGCAGAGCAGTGCAAGGAACTTTTTCATCTCAATCTCCTCCTGTTAGTCCACGGTTTTCCCGTGCTTCTTCACACCCAGCAGGCCAAAGAACATGCCCAGACCATAGATGATTTCTGCGATGATGGGCAAGGTACTGATCGCACCTCTCACCTGCAAAACGGAAGAAGATGTGTAGCCGGCGCCATTGAGCGTAAGCACCGAGCTGATGTTTGATGCATTCTGAATGCCAACCACTGCCGCCGCCAGCGAGAGAATTGCCGCCAAAATGGCCATCGGGCGATTGCTCAGCAAAATGGCCAGGATGGCCAGCACAGGCACCACCAGTCCGGCCAGCAGGTTGGCAAGATAACCGTTGCCTGTCGCGCCGTGGAGAACCATTTCGGCCACATCCTTGTACGCGTACACCAGCCACGCCGCCAGTAAAACCGCGCTGGTCACCATCCCGCCTGTCTTGTCCTTAGCCTGTGCCGAAAACATCTTGGCAAAGAAAATCGGCATGGCTGCGCTGGACAGAATGATCAACTCTGCTTCAAGCAACTGCGTGCTTGCCACCACATCTTCCCAGCCGCCGACATTGGTAAGCAACTCCCCATAGCCCACAAAGATGCAGGCAATGGCGCCTGCCCACAGCAGAAAAGACACCACCAGAAGAATCACACCAGCCTTGTTCAGCTTCCCCATTTTCAATTTCTAATCCTCCATTTTCCTTGTAAAAGTTTTCACTCTGCGGAGCGCGCAGGGGATACGAAAGCGGACGAAGTCTGCGATCGCCCCTGCACCCTTCGGAGTCCCTCCTCTTGTTTCTTGTCAACCATTGAAAGTAATATTGTGCTTCTTCCTGTTTCACTACAATATCTATCATAAAATGTGTTTCGCCGAAAATTGTCTACGTTCGTATTCTTTTTGATGTTCCTCTTGACATTTTTCCCAAATGAATTCATACTCAATGACGTTAACGTACAAGCCTCTGTGCCGACAGCCATGTTTATAAGCTTCGGGTGGCGTTGGAGGGCTTGCAAGCCCTTCAACTCTAGATCGATTTTCGGCGGCATGTACGGCGAAAATCGCAGCAATCCGTAGGATTGCTTCCTTACACGAAGGAACGGCCGGGAGCACAGCTTGTCCGTGCGACCAGTGACTGAGTGCAATCCTCGCAAAAGTGACAACGGCACTTTTGCGATTCTCGAAAGAAGGTTTGCTATGAGCGAAAAGGTGTTCAACCTGCTGGTGGACTCCTTCGGGAAGATCCTTGTTCCCGGGTTGACCATGACCATTCCGTTAACGATTATTTCTTTCACGTTTGCCATGATCATCGCCGTAGCCGTGGCCATGATCCAGTACGCCAAGGTGCCTGTGCTGACCCAGCTGGCGCGGTTTTATATTTGGATCATCCGCGGCACGCCCTTGCTGGTGCAGTTGTTTGTGGTCTTCTACGGCCTGCCGGATGTGGGCATTATCCTGGATCCCTTCCCCGCGGCGGTGATTGTGTTTTCCATTAATGAAGGCGCCTACTGTGCCGAAACCATGCGCGCCGCCCTGGAGTCTGTGCCGGTGGGTCAGATCGAAGCCGGCTACTGCGTGGGCATGAGCTATATGCAGATTATGCGCCGCATTGTGCTTCCCCAGGCACTGCGCACCGCTTTCCCGCCCCTGTCGAACTCCCTGATCTCCATGGTGAAGGACACGTCCCTGGCCTCCAACATCACCGTGATGGAAATGTTCATGGCCACCCAGCGGATTGCCGCCCGCACCTATGAGATGCTCCCCCTGTACTGTGAAGTCGGCTTGATCTACCTGCTGTTCTCCACGGTGCTGACCAAACTGCAGCGGATCGGCGAAAAACGTCTGTCCGCCTATGGCCGAAAGGAGTGAGTGCATGCTGGAGATTCGCAATATCCGCAAATCCTTCGGGGATTTGCACGTGCTGAAAGATGTCAGCCTGCAGGTAGACAAGGGCGACGTGATCGCCATTCTCGGCCCCAGCGGTTCCGGCAAAACGACTTTGCTTCGGTGCCTGAACTTTCTGGAAAGCGCCGATGGCGGCGAGATGATCTTCGACGGGGAGACATTCCAGTTCGGTCACGTCAGCAAAAAGGACATCAACCGACTGCGGAAGAAAACGGCCTTCGTCTTCCAGAACTATAATCTGTTTGCTAACAAGACTGCCCTGCAGAACGTGACGGAAGGGCTGATCGTCGCCCGAAAAATGCCCCGTGCGCAGGCGGAAAAGCTGGGTATGGAAATGCTGGACAAGGTCGGATTGGCCGACTGGAGCAAACACTATCCCAGCCAGCTCTCCGGCGGACAGCAGCAGCGTGTGGCCATCGCCCGCGCCCTGGCCACCCAGCCGGAAATCATCTACTTTGACGAACCCACCTCCGCCCTGGACCCCGAGCTCACGGGCGAGGTGCTTTCGGTTATGCGGGATCTTGCCCGGGAAGGCATGACCATGCTGGTAGTGACCCACGAGATGGGTTTCGCCCGCGACGTCTCCCAGCGGGTGGTGTTCATGGAAAACGGCGTGGTGGTGGAAACGGCCCCTGCCCACGATTTCTTTGACCATCCCCAGCAGGAGCGCACCCGTGCTTTCCTGCGCATTCTCGACCACAAGGAAACCAAGGAGGAAAAGGAACCATGAAGAAACTGCTTTGCCTGGCGCTTGCCCTGCTTATGACGCTTGCCGCCCTGCCGGTGATGGCAGAAGAAGGCGATCTGCTGAGCCGCATTCAGGAGAAGGGCGAGATTGTGATCGCTACCGAGGGTACGTGGGCACCCTGGACCTATCATGATGAAGACGACAACCTGGTGGGCTTCGATGTGGAAGTGGCACAGGCCATTGCTGAAAAGCTGGGCGTAACGGCCACCTTTGTGGAAACCGAGTGGGACGGCATTTTCGCCGGCCTGGATGCCAAGCGGTATGACATGGCCGCCAACGGCGTGGAAATCACCGACGAGCGTGCCGAAAAGTACGACTTCTCCACCCCCTACGGCTACATCCGCACAGCGCTGGTGGTGCGCGGCGACAATGAGGACATCAAGTCCTTTGAAGACCTGAACGGCAAGACCACCACCAACTCCATCGCCAGCACCTACATGATTCTGGCAGAGAGCTACGGTGCCACCGCTGTGGGCGTAGACACCCTGGACCAGACCATTCAGATGGTGCTTTCCGGCCGGGCAGATGCCACGCTGAACGCGGAAGTTTCCATCTACGATTACCTGAGCGTGCATCCCGATGCCAACATCAAGATCGTTGCCCTGACGGAGGAAGCCTCCCAGGTTGCCCTGCCCGTGCGCAAGGGTGAAGATTCCGCCACCCTGCTGGCCGCGGTAAATCAGGCCATTGAAGAGCTTGCCGAAGAAGGCGAGCTGAGCCGCATTTCCGAAAAGTATTTCGGGCAGGATATTACGCAGAAGTAAATCACTTAATCAGCAAAAGCGCCAAAGAGTTTTCCACACTCTTTGGCGCTTTTTGTTGAGTATTCAGTTTCAGAAGAGAAGTTGCGGAAGAAAGCTCCTTAAAAGGAGTGCACTCCGAAGGTTTCCAAAGGGCGACCGGAAAGCCCTTTGGTCGCTCCGCAGAGCGAAATTTTTTTGTTAGAGAACCAGCTTGTCGTATAAAATAAACTAGTTAAGTTCCTTGTTCCAGAGGGCTTTCCTGTAGCGAGTCGAAGACTCCGCCCCTGGACCCTTCGCAGTCTTCTTTTTTGATGTTGTCTTGTACTGAAACTTAAAAGTTGCGGAAGAAAGCTCCTTAAAAGGAGTGCACTCCGAAGGTTTCCAAAGGGCGACCGCAGACTTCGTCTGTTTTATTAGCCCTTTGGTCGCGACCCAGAGCGAAATCTTTTTGTCAGAGTACAGCTTGTCGTATGGGAACAAACTAGTTCACATCTTTATCCCAGAGGGCTTTCCGGTTGCGAGTCGAAGACTCCGCCCCTGGACCCTTCGCAGTCTTCTCCGATGATGTTGGTTTGCATCGAAAAGCAAATTAAGCATGTAGCGCTTGCTTATTCTTCCACCATCACTGCATCGCAATCAATCTCACGACCGGTGAAGGGCACCTCTGCCCCAAGGCGCTCCAGCTCGCCGGACTGGTTGTCATAGGGATCCACGCGCAAAGCCTGTTTGGCAGGCTCCAGCGAAGCCTGGTAGCGGTTGTTCGCCGCCATGCGCAAGGGATCCATATTCCCGAAATAAAACGCATGCCGCACCGCGTTGCCGGCTCGCCAGGCGCTTCCGCCATAGCTGGGGTCTGCAAAGAGCCAGCCCCAGCCATCCAGGTAAAACTGCGCCCAGTCGTGACTGCCCGCATACCCGGGGTCAATGCTCATGCCGCTCTGCCACCGCGCAGGAATCCCGCAAATGCGGCACAGCTGGATAAACAGCAATGCCTGCAAGCCGCAGTCTCCCCGCAGGTTCACGGCGCAGAATTCGCCGATATTGTCAATCTGAAAATAATCCCGCACAAAGCTGTAGGTCACCTTGGTGGTGATGAACTCATAAATGCGCCAGGCCTTGCCCACAGGGGTGGTCTCGCCCTGCGTCACTTCCTGTGCCAGTGCCTTCAAATACGGTGTGAAGCGGATGAAGGGCGGCTCTTCTGCCAGATCTGCCGCCGTTGGTGCGGTTGTGTTGGGATACAGCGGCGTTGCAGGGGCAGGCACATGCAGAGGATCTGCATAACAAATGCGGCTCACATAGCGATAGCGCAGGTGAAAATCTTCCCACGTGTCCAGGTGCTTATGCCACCACGCATCCCGGGCACCGGTCGCGCCGTCTGTGATGCCGTCCGGCGTGCCGTCTACCAGTGTGACTT
>CAVBFK010000244.1:0-6475 GCA_963594395.1 Lachnospiraceae bacterium | reverse complement strand
TTCACGGGACTTGCAGGCAACATGGGTCCCACCCTTTCCACCATTGTGATCACCCTGGTGGTGCTGACCTTTGGTGAAATTACCCCGAAAACCTTGGCAAAGAAAAATGCCGAAGCCATTGCTGTTGCGGTGGCTGAGCCTTTGCGCGTGCTGATGATCGTCTTCACCCCCTTGGATAAGGTTTTCTCCTTGCTGCGAAACAGTTTGATGAAGCGGTTTGTGCATGAGGAAGAAAGCCATATTGAGGATGAATTGATGACCATGGTGGACGAAGCACAGCATGAAGGCGATATGGACGTCCATGAAGGTGAGCTGATCCGCTCCGCCATCGAGTTTAATGATCAGGATGCGCAGAGCATTCTGACCCCTCGCGTAGATATTACCGCCATTGAAGATACCGCCACCATGGAGGAAGCCGCAGAAGTTCTGCGCGAAAGCGGTTATTCTCGCGTGCCCGTTTACCATGAAGATATGGATCACGTGGTGGGCATTCTGCACGAAAAAGATTTCTATGTGCAGAAGCATGCCGGTTGCAATGACATCTGCCAAATCATGAAGCCCCCTGTTTGGGCACCTTCTACGCTGAAGATTTCCAAACTGCTGAAGATGTTCCAGTCCTCCAAAACGCACATGGTTATTCTGCTGGATGAGTTCGGCGGAACAGAAGGCCTTGTGACCATGGAAGACGTGCTGGAAGAGCTGGTTGGCGAAATTTATGACGAGCATGATGACGTCAGTGAAGAGATTACCGCGCAGCCGGACGGCTCCTGGAGCGTTGACGGCTCAATGCAGCTGAGTGATCTGCTGGAGAAGTTCCACATTAAGGACGATTACGAAGCAGATACGGTCGGCGGTTGGGCGGCCGAGGTGCTTGGACGGATTCCTAAGGTGGGTGACACTTTCGAGGCGGACCATGTTCATGGCGAAGTCATCGACATGGATAAGCGCCGTGTCACCCGGTTAAACGTCGTCTTCAATAATGAAGATGAGCAAGATGAAGAAAACGAAAGAGGTTGAACGATATGGCCAAGGCAAAGAATAATAAGGCAGATCGTAAAAAGGCAGTTATCCGCATTGTAAGCCTGGTTCTGGCCGGGCTGATGATCTTCTCTGTGCTGGCCGCGGCCATCCTTTCGCAGGTATTCTGAAACTGAATACCTGAACATGAAGGGAGGCGAACGCCATGCGGAAGAAAAAGCGCAGGGGAGTCTCCTTCGGCACGATTTTGATGCTGGCGTTGACGCTGTGCGTTGTTGGCTCACTGGCCTTTGTATTGCCGAAGTTGCAAGGCGAAACAGAGCTGAATGTGGATGCCGGCGAAATGCTGAGTGCACTGAAGCTCTCTGATCTTCCCGAGCTTGAGTTAAATGATATTCCGATTCAATCACAAACCACAGCCGCACCGACAACGGTGACGGCAACGGATGCGCCGACTCTTGCGCCCCAAACAGCGGAGGCAACACCCACCACGGCGCCCACCTATGAAGCAACGCTATGCTTCGGCGGCAGTGTGATGGTGCAGTCGGGCGTGCGCAAATCTGCCTACTACAGTGAAGCCAAGGATTATGACTTTACAGACATCTTCTCCTTGCTGGCATCGTCCATGCAGGCAGATATAACGATGGTTACCATGGAAAACCTGATTGATTCCAGTGCCAAGGTCAGCGACACCGTTGCACCGGAGCAGGTTGTATCCATGCTGACAACTGCGGGAATCAGCACCGTTGCCCTCGGTTTCCCGGAAGCGCTTGATCGGGGCTCCTCCGGCATCACCTCCACCATTACTACCCTGCAGAGCAAGGGCTTGGCCGTAGTGGGTGCCTACGGAACGGAGGACGATCCATCCACCATTACAACACTGACGGTAGGCGGCATCAAGGTTGCCCTGCTTCACTACACCAGTAGTTTAAGCAGCACGGGAAAGAAAAAGGCAAAGAACGAATCTGCCAGCGACCTTGTGCCGCTGATTGATACCGATAAGATTGCATCGGACATCACCCGCGCTAAGCAGCAGGGTGCACAGACGGTGGTCGTGTCCCTGAACTGGGGAACCGATGGCAAAACCGCCGTTACCAAAGATCAGAAAACAACGGCACAGTCCATTGCCAACAGCGGTGCTGATTTGATTATCGGCGCCGGTACGGAAACCGTGGAAAGTGTCGAGTGGCTGGAAACAGATGACGGCCGCCGCGTACTGTGCGCGTATTCTCTGGGCATGTTGCTGGGCGATTCCCGGAAGAATGCCAATGTGGCCGGATTGCTGCTGAAAGTAAAAATTACGATCAGTGCAGACGGCAATACAAGCATCCAGCAAGTTACCGGCGTACCGACCTACATCTGGCGTTATAAGCAGGAAGGACAGTATCACTACCGTGTGCTGGCCAGCAATACTTTGGCACCGGATGGCATGGGAAGCGACCAAATCTCAGCCATGACCAAGGCGCTGAAAACCATCCAGACAGCCTTGGAAGATTCGCCTGTTACACTTAGCGAATGACCTCATCGGCGGACGCGTGTCCACTCGGATACCGCTCCGCTGATTTTTGCGTTTTTCATCGCATGTTTCCATGGCGAAAAAGGTTGACCCGAACTGCTAAAAATGGTACATTATCATGAGCGCTTTTTTGAAGGAGGCCGCTTTTTTGAACGAGCAAAAGATTGAGGCAATGCTGGAAAAGGTACAAAAGCCGTCCCGCTACACCGGCGGTGAAATGAACGCCGTGCACAAGGATTTCGACGCCATGGATCTGACCTTTGCATTCTGCTTTCCTGATACCTATGAGGTGGGCATGTCCCATTTGGGCATCAAGATCCTCTATGCCCTGATTAACAACGAGGAGAAGATGCTCTGCGAGCGCGTCTTCATGCCCTGGGTGGATATGATGGAGCTGATGCAGCAGGAGCAGGTTCCCCTGTTCACGTTGGAGAGCCGCCGCCCTGTGAATGAGTTTGACATTGTCGGTTTCACCCTTCAGTATGAAATGAGCTACACCAACATTTTGGCCATGCTGAAGCTTTCCGGCATTCCGATTCGCCGTGAAGAGCGCCGCCGTGAGGATCCTCTCGTGGTGGCAGGCGGCCCCTGTGCCTTTAATCCGGAACCTTTGGCCGGTGTGATTGACGCCTTCATGATTGGTGACGGCGAAGAGGTTATGCTGGAGTTCTGCAACATCGTCGAGAAGTGGCGGAAGACTGATCTGCCCCGTGAGGCATGCCTGAAAGAGCTGGCACAGCTGAAGGGCGTCTATGTTCCTTCTCTGTACGATGTGACGTACAATGAGGACGGAACCATTGCCTCCTTTACGCCGAATTGCCCCGAAGCCCCCGCCAAGGTCAATAAGCGCATCGTGGTTGATCTGAACAGCGCCTTCTATCCCAAGGATATCCCCGTGCCTTACACGGAGATCATCCATGACCGTATCATGCTGGAGATCATGCGCGGATGCACCCGCGGCTGCCGCTTCTGCGAGGCTGGCATGCTGTATCGTCCTGTTCGCGAGCGCAGTCTTGAACGGCTGATGGAACTGGGTCTAAGCCTTGAGAATACGACCGGCTATGAAGAGATCAGCCTGTCCAGCCTGTCCAGCGGTGACTATACTTGCCTGGCAGAATTGATTCGCGAGCTGATGAAGGCTTTTGAAAAGAAGCACGTTTCCGTCAGTCTGCCGTCTCTGCGCATTGACAGCGTGCTGAAGGAATCCCTGGAGGAGACCCAGAAGGTGCACAAGTCCAGCTTGACCTTTGCACCGGAAGCGGGTACCCAGCGCCTTCGCGATGTAATCAATAAGGGCGTTAACGAAGCTGACCTGATGGAAAAGGTGAATGACGCTTTCCAGGGCGGCTGGAACTCCGTGAAGCTGTATTTCATGATCGGTCTGCCGACGGAAACCTACGAGGATCTGGACGGCATCGGCGATCTGGCACGGAAGTGCGTCAGCGCCTACTTTGCCGTACCGAAGGGACAGCGTGCCAAAGGATTGCGGGTCACCTGCAGTGCCTCCAGCTTTGTTCCCAAGCCTTTCACGCCCTTCCAGTGGGAGCCCCAGGATACCCAGCAGCAGATTAAGGATAAGCAAGCCTATCTGCGCACGATGCTCCACGGCATCAAGGGCGTCAACTTCAACTGGCATGAGCCGGAGCTGAGCTATCTGGAAGCATGCTTTGCCCGCGGTGACCGCCGCATGTGCGATGTGCTGATCAAGGCCTTTGAGCTTGGTTGCATCTTGGATGGCTGGAGCGAACAGTTCAAGTTTGATACCTGGATGGAAGCCTTCAAGGCCTGCAACGTTGATCCTGAATTCTATGCTTATCGCCGCCGCGGCAAGGATGAAATCCTTCCTTGGGACTTCATTGATGCCGGCGTGACGAAGCAATATCTCTGGCACGAAAAGGAAAAGGCCGAGCGTGCCGAAACAACCCGTGACTGCCGCAAGGGCTGCAATGGTTGCGGCCTGCAGCGCTACAAAGGAGTGTGTTCGTTTTGCGAATGATGGCTGTGTTTGAAAAGAGCCAACGCCTTCGTCATGTGGGACACCTCGATATTATGCGCTCCATGCAGCGCGCACTTCGGCGTTCCGGCTTGCCTGTCAGCTATAGCAACGGCTTCAATCCCCATATTCTGCTTACCTTTGCTTCGCCCCTGTCTGTGGGTGCCGTCGGCAAGCGTGAGCTCATGGAGGTTACGCTGTACGAAGACGTGACGCCTGAGCAGTTCCTTGCCGATATGAACAAGGCTCTTCCGCCGGAAATGCAGCTTTCTGCGGCCAAGGTGCTGGAAGATAAGCATCCTGCACTGATGGCCATGGTCAAGGCCGCCCGGTACGATATCGAGCCTGAAAGTGCTGAAGTGGCAGACCTCTGGGCATCTCGCGTGCAGGATTATCTTGCGCAGGACGCCATCATGACCATGCGCAAAACGAAAAACGGCATGAAGGAGATCGACATTCGTCCGCTGATTCATTCGCTGGCATGCGAAAATGGTCATTTGCACGCCGTCCTTGCGCTGACGGAGACGGTTACCTGCAAGCCGGATATGTTGCTCAGCACCCTGTGCGATTTTACCGGATGTGAAGTTCCGCGGGTAGCTCTGATCCGTGAAGGCTTGCTGGGTGAAGACGCAGAAGGTCAGCTTGTACCGCTGGAGACACTGTAATGCGTGAGATTTTCATCAAGGGCGGTGCGTCGCTGGAGATTGCCGTAACGGAAGATGGG
Source organism: Lachnospiraceae bacterium (assembly GCA_963594395.1). GTDB lineage: Bacteria > Bacillota > Clostridia > Christensenellales > Aristaeellaceae > CAKUFA01. The sequence continues at coordinate 1,264 of CAVBFK010000244.1, read as the reverse complement.
CGCCTGATGGAATTCCTGATGGATGATCAGGTGAATCACGATGCAGAAACCATCTACCTTGGCAAGGTGGAGCGCATTATGCCCGGCATGGATGCCGCCTTTGTTAACATCGGACAAAAGCGGAACGGTTTTCTTCCCCTGAAGGAAAAAAGCCAAACTTTTCAGCAGGGGACACTGCAATGCGGTGACCGGGTGCTGGTGCAGGTTAAGCGGGAAGCCCATGAGCAAAAGGGCGCTTTTCTCTCCAGAGATATAACGCTCTGCGGCGAATATGTCATTCTTATGCCGTGCAATCACTATGTGGGCGTTTCTGCAAAGATCGAGGGTGAGCGCCGCGCACAGCTGAAGCAACTGGGTGCATCTTTGATGGAGGATCGTTTTGGCCTGGTCATGCGCACCTCTGCGGCAGAAGCATCAGAACGCGCCATTGCAGAGGAAGCAGAAGAGCTGTGGGAGCGCTGGCAGGATCTGAAGCAACATGCCGCCACGGCTCCTGCGCCGTCTGTGATTTATGAAGAGGCTTCTCTGCTGGATGCCGTTCTCCGGGATTATGCTCCCCGCGGAATTGACCGCATCCTAACGGATGATGAAACGGTTTGCCAGCATTTGCAAAACCGTTTCACCGTAGAGATGGCACCTTCTGACCTAATGGAATGTCACGGCCTTTTGAGAGAGAGGAACAAGGCACTGGAAAGAACAGTTCAGCTGCCTTGCGGCGGTAATCTAGTCATCGATCAGTGCGAAGCGCTGACGGTGATCGATGTAAACAGTGCCCGCTCCGTCGGCACCAAAATGGCAGAGGACAATGTTCGTAAGATCAACATGGAAGCTTGCGAAGAAGCGGCGCGGCAGATGCGGCTGAGAAACCTGGGCGGCATCATCATCATTGACCTGATTGATATGCATGAGGAGTCTTCCAAAAAACAGGTGGAAGAAGCCTTGAAGCAGGTTTGCTTGCAAGATCGGGTGAAGGTGGTCGTTCACGGGTTGACATCCTTGGGGCTTATGGAACTGACAAGAAAGCGTCAGCGCCGGTGCCTGCGGGATGAATGGACAGAAACATGCACAAGCTGTCACGGCAGTGGCAGAAGGCGGATAGAGGAGGAGAATCATGGCTGAGCGCAAAGCGCAGGCAGTCAGTGCCGAGCAAACGGAAGAACAGCAGATGTATATGACGCAGGTTCGCAACCTGCCGGAGCGTCCGCGTACCTTCCACGTGGTGACCTATGGCTGTCAGATGAATGCACACGACAGTGAATACCTG